>JADDKG010000099.1 GCA_020253895.1 Rubrobacter sp. | reverse complement strand
GACGCGGGGGAGGGGGTCCTGGTGCCCGCGGCGGGCGCGCCGTGGTACATGGCCCTCTTCGGGCGGGACGCGCTCATCGCCGCGTACGGGGCCATGATCCTCTCCCCCGAACCCGCGCGGAACGTGCTGCGGGCGCTCGCCCGGTGGCAGGCCGAACGGAGGGACGACTACACCGATGCCGAGCCCGGCAAGATCCCCCACGAGCTCCGGCGCGGCGAGCTGGCCTTTTTCGGGGAGGTCCCCCAGACTCCCTACTACGGCACCGCCGACGCCACCCCGCTCTTCCTCATCCTGCTCGAGGAGCTCTGGCGCTGGACCGCGGACGACGCCTTCGTCCGCGAGATGGAGGCGCCGGCGCGCCGGTGCCTGGACTGGCTCCTCGTCCACGCCGACAGGACGGAGGGCGGCTTCATCGCCTACGAGAGCCGCTCCCCCGCGGGCCTCAGAAACCACGGCTGGAAGGACTCGGACGGCTCCATGCTCTTCCGCGACGGGCGGCGGGCCGGGGAGAGGGTAGCACCCTGCGAGGTCCAGGGCTACGCCTACGACGCCCTCGTGCGCACCGCGCGCCTCGCGGAGGGCGTCTGGGGCGACGCCGGGCTCGCAGAGAGGCTCCGCGGGGAGGCCGCGAGCCTGAGAGAGCGCTTCGACCGCGCCTACTGGATGGAGGACCGCGGCTTCTACGCGCTCGCCCTCGACGGGGAGGGCAGGAAGGTGGACTCCATAACCTCGGACGCCGGTCACCTGCTCTGGAGCGGCATCGTGCCCGGGGAGAAGGCCCCCCTCGTCGCGTGGCGGCTGCTCTCCGAAGGGATGTTCTCCGGCTGGGGCATAAGGACGATGGCCGAAGGAGAGGGCGGCTACGACCCCCTCTCCTACCACAACGGCTCCGTCTGGCCCCACGACAGCGCCCTCATCGCCTGCGGCCTCGCCCGCTACGGCTTCCGGGAGGAGGCAACCGGGTTGCGGCCGCGCTCGTCGAGGCGGCGGAGCGCTTCGACTACCGTCTCCCCGAGGTCTTCGGGGGGGAGCGGCGCAGGAGCGGCGAGGCGCCGGTCGGGTACCCCACCTCGTGCAGCCCGCAGGCGTGGGCCGCGGCCGCGGTGCCGCTCCTCGTGCGGGTTGTGCTCGGCGCAGAGCCCGACCCCGAGGGGCGGGCGCTCCGGTCGGCACCCGTGCTCCCTGCGGGTGTGGGCAGGCTGCGCCTCGAGGGCGTTACGGCCTTCGGCGGGCGGCACACGGTTGGGGCTTGACCTACATCCGCCGTCGGGGAGCCGTGGCGTGAGGATGCCGGACTACGCGACGGAGAAGGGGTTGCGCGCGGCGGGGGTGGCCGGTGATCGGGGCTACGGCCGGGAGCCGGTGCACGACCCTTCCGTCTCCCGCACCAGCCGCTCGAACCTTTCGACGCTGGCGCGCAGCTCGGCCGGATCCCGGCCCGGGCGGGAGAGCGTCGTCTTGACCGTCTCGCCGAAACACTCGGGGCCGGTCTCGAAGGACGCCGCGCGAACCGTCTCACCAACCCCCATGTAGGGATCCAACGCCATCCACCCAGTATAGGCCGGACACGGGGCTTGCCCCGCGTAGTAGTATCCGCCGCATGGAAGAGAGGGACATGCTGCTCCTGGAGAGCGCCATCGGCGCCATAGAGGAGGCCGCCTCTGCCGTTGCCCAGGAGATAGAGCGCGACCGGCTCGGCGAGACCAGCCTGGCGCGGCTCGCCACCGTGGAGGCCGAGCTCAACCGCAGCAGGCTGGTGCTCGAGGAGATCGTGCGGGAGGAGTCGGAGGGCCGGGGTCCCTAGCTGGCGCAGGGCCCGGTGCCCACCGGCTCCGTACGGGCGGCGGCCCGCTCCAGGTGGCGGCGGATTATCTGCGAGGGGATCCCGTAGCCCGAGTTGCGGGAGTTGGCCCGGCTGGCGAAGATCGTCGCTGTTACCTCGCCCTCGGCGTTCACCACCGGCCCCCCGGAGTTGCCGGGCCGGACGTAGACCCGGAAGCTGGTGACCGTGCGCTCCACCGGGCCCTGGTTGTACGCGTCGCTGGAGATCACCCGCTGGGTGGCACCTGTGCGGGCGGGCTGGATGTCCAGCGGGCCGTTGCCGGGGAAGCCGAGGACCGCCGCGGGCTCGCCGGGGACCGGCTCGTCCAGGGGCAGAGGCGTGAGCCCCAGGTTCTCGACCCGCAGCACGGCCACGTCGTTCTTGCGGTCAAAGACCACCACGTCGGCCCTCCGGCGCGGGCCGGTGCCCCCCGGCTGGACGCTGGTTATGGTCTCGCCTGCGACCACGTGGGCGTTGGTGACGATGAGGTCCGGGGCGGCCACCCACCCCGAACCCTCGATCCCGTAGCCGCAGGCGATGCCGGTTATCCGGACCATCCGGGAGCTGGCGGCCAGGACGTCCGGGTCGCGAACGATGCTCCCGTCGGGGGGCTCCACCCCGGCGTCCGGGCCCTGCATCTGGGGAAGCGGGTTGAGCTGGGCTACGGCCCGGGTGAGCAGCTCCGCCGGCATCCGCTCGTCGAGGGCCCGGATGATGCGGGAGTCCTTCACCAGCGGGTGCAGCCCCGAGAGCGGCGG
>JADDKG010000098.1 GCA_020253895.1 Rubrobacter sp. | reverse complement strand
CAACCCCAGGGAGTGCCGGTAAGCAAAGGCGGCGATGGTCGGCATCTTGGCGATCAGCCGGATCGCCGCCATGTTCCGCTGCTCCTCGTCGTCGATGTCGCTGGCCTCCGGGTAGAAGGTGGAGAGCGCCCCGACGCTGGCGAGCAGGATGCCCATCGGGTGCGCGTCATGCCGGAAGCCGTCCATGAAGCTCTTTATGTTCTCGTGGACGTAGGTGTGGTGGGTGATCTCATAGACCCACCGCGAGAGCTCCTCCTCGGTCGGCAGGTGGCCGTAGATGAGTAGATAGGCCACCTCCAGGTAGGTGGAGTACTCGCACAGCTCCTCGATCGGGATGCCCCGGTGCTGCAGAATGCCCTTCTCCCCGTCTATGTAGGTTATGGCGCTCCGGCAGCTCGCCGTGTTGGTGTACCCGGGGTCATAGGTCATGAGGCCGAAGTCTTCCTCGTCGACCTTTATCTGCCGGAAGTCCATCGACCGGACGGCTCCGTCCTTTATCTCTATCTCGTAGTTCTTCCCGGTCCTGTTGTCCGTGACTGAGAGGGTGCCGTCCTTCTGGACGGTGGAGGCAGCACCATCCGACCTGCCCTTCGGCTCTTGTGTCACCTTTCTCCCCTTTCAGAGATCGCCTGTGGTTTCCGGCATATGTGCACCTTCATTATATATGCTCGACGTACCGCTACCGGAAACGTGCTCTTCCCAACGCAGGAGGTCCTCCCGAAACCCCGGGTCTCCGGCCTCGTATGGGGTATTGTAGACGAACAGGGGAGAAGCGCATGGTGGAGCACGACTCGGCGAACTACGGGCTGCAGAGGGAACCGGTGAGGTACCCGGGGTCACCGGGGGGCAGGGATCTCTTCGGGAGCATGAGCCGGTCCGACGAGCGGGCGTGGGCGGCTCTGGCGCACCTGAGCGCCTTCCTGAACCTGTTCACCGGCTTTCTGGGGCCGGTGGCGGCGCTTGCCATATGGCTTGCGCACCGGGGGAGGTCGCCGGCGGTGGCGCGGCACGCTCTGCGCTCGGCGGCCTACCAGACGGTGTGGCTTGCGGTGCTGGCGGCGGGGTGGGCCCTCACGGGGCTCCTCATGGTGGTGCTCATCGGCTTTCTGCTGGTGCCCGTGATGGCGGTTGCCAGCCTGGGCCTCTTCGTACACGCCGGGCTGAACGCCTACCGGGCCTACCGCGGGGGCTTGGACTGACCGTAGTCGTGGATCCTGGCGGAGACCTCGGCCATCTGCTCCGGCCCCAGGAGCACCGGCTCCCCTGCCAGGCGGGCGTGGTAGTAGAGCCCGGCCATCTCCTCCAGGAGCTCCGTGCGGGAGTAGGCCTCTTCCGGGGAGGCACCCACGGCTATGGTACCGTGGTTGCGGAGCAGGCAGGCGCGGTGGGAGGAGCCGAGGGCCGCCACCGCGTTCTCGGCCAGCTCCCTGGTCCCGTAGGTGGCGTAGGGGGCCAGCGGGACCCGCCCCTCATCCGAGAGCACGGCCAGCATGTAGTGGACCGGCGGTATCTCCCACCCCAGGCAGGCCAGTATGGTACTGAAGCGGGCGTGGGTGTGGACGATACCCGAGACATCGGGGCGGGCACGGTAGATCCCGGTGTGCATCGGGGTCTCCACCGAGGGTAGGAGATCCCCCTCCAGCACCCGACCGTCCGGGTCCACGAGCACCACGTCCTCCGGCTCCAGCACCGCGTAGTCCAGGCCGCTCGGGGTGATGAGGACGTTACCCTCCTCCGTGCGGGCGCTGACGTTCCCCGAGGTCCCCACGACCAGCCCCGACCCGCTCATCCGGCGGCAGACCCCGGCGATCTCCTCCCTCAGCCTCCGCTCCGCAGCTTTCAAGAGAACGCGCTCCCTTCTATCTCGGATAGGCTTCCCGGACCCCGCCGTCGACGTTCAGGATGTTTCCGGTGCTCTTCGCCGAGCGACGCTCAGAGGCGAAGTGCAGCACGGCCTCGGCCACGTCCTCCGGGTACACGTTCACCTTCAGCGTGGTCCGCTCTCTGTAGTACTCTTCTAGCTCGTCCGGCGAGATCCCGTAGGCGCGGGCCCGCTCCTCCCTCCAGGCGGAGTCCCAGATGCGCGAGCCCTGCAGCACCGCGTCGGGGTTGACCGTGTTCACCCGGATGCCGAGCCTCCCCCCCTCCTCGGCCAGGCAGCGGGCCAGGTGCAGCTCGGCCGCCTTCGCCGACGAGTAGGCCGCCGCGTTTCTGCCCGCGGCGAGGGCGTTTTTGGAGCCCACGAAGACGATGCTCCCCCCGGTCCCCTGCTTCTGCAGCAGCCGGAAGGCCTCCCGCGAGACCAGGAAGTACCCCTCGGAGAGCACCGCGTGGTTGTGCCGCCAGAGGTCCAGCGTGGTCTGCTCCACGGGGGCACTCGAGGCCAGCCCGGCGTTGGAGACCACGATGTCCACCCCACCGTAGCCCAGCACGGCGGCGCGGAAGGCGCGGTCCACCTCCTCCTCGCTGGTGACGTCGGCCCGCACCGCGAGCCCCTCCGGGCCCAGCCGGGAGGCCACCTCCGAGGCCCCCTCCGCGTCCAGGTCGGCCACCACCACGCAGGCTCCGGCCTCGTGCAGCCTCCCGGCCACCGCGCTCCCGATCCCGCCCGCGCCGCCGGTAACCAGGGCCACCCGGCCGGCGAGCTCCTTCGGCGGGGGGGCCAGGGTGAGCTTGTACAGCTCCAGGGGCCAGTACTCGATCAGGTAGCTCTCCTCCTCGCTCAGCGAGACGAACCGGTCCACGGAGGACGCACCCCGGATGACTGCTATGGCCCGGTGGTAGAGATCCCGGGCCAGGGAGGCGGCCTTCAGGTCCCGCCCCACCGCCACGAGGCCCACCCCGGAGATCAGGATCACCCGCGGGTTGGGGTCGTGCATGCGCTCGTCGCCCTGCCCGACCCGCGTCCGGTTGCGCCGGAAGTACTCCTCGTACTCCTCCCGGTAGCGCCGGACCCCCTCGCGCAGGCGGGCCTCAAGCTCGGCGTGCCCCTCGCGCGAGGGGTCGAAGTCCACCCACAGGGGCCGGACCTTGGTGTGAACCAGGTGGTCCGGGCAGGCGGCCCCGACCTGGGAGAGCTCCTTCGAGCCCCTCCCGCAGACAAAGCCCGTCACCCCGGGCGAGGTATCCGCCCTGAGGATCTTCGGCCCGCCCCGGGAGGAGAGCTCCCCGCGCAGGGCGGGGATCACCGCCGCCAGCAGCTCGCGCCGCTCATCCTCCGGAAGAGGGTCGAGCCTCCGGCCGCCGAAGGGTTCGGTCCCAGCCGCCCGGGCGGAGACGAACTCCGCGGCCCGGTTCACGGCCTCCACCGTCCTGGTGTAGGACTCCTCGCCGCTCTCCCCCCAGGTGACGAGGCCGTGCTTGGCCAGCAGGACAAAGCGGGCCTGCGGGTTGCTCCTCACCGCCTCGGAGACCTTCTTGGAGAGGGCAAAACCCGGCCGCATGTACGGGATCCAGAGGGCCTCCTCACCGAAGCACTCCCGGGCCAGGGTCTCCCCGTTCTGCGCGCAGCACAGCATGTTCACGGCGTCCGGGTGGGTGTGGTCCACGTGGGGGTATGGGATGAAGGCGTGCAGGAGCGTCTCGATAGAGGAGCGGGGCATGTCCGGGGCCAGCTGGCAGCGGGCCAGGTAGGCCACCATCTCCTCGTCGCTCATCGACTCCCGCCCGGCAAGCGGGAGGATCTCGGCGAGCCTCAGCCCCGTGAACTGCCCGGGCTTTATGGTGGCCAGGTCGCTGCCCGAGCCCTTGACCCATAGGACCTCGATCTCCCTCCCGGCGTGGTCCTTCTCGCGGACCTTCACCGAGGTGTTGCCTCCCCCGTAGTTCGCCACCGAGCGGTCGCTCCCAAGGAGGTTGGAGCGGTAGGCCAGCTCCTCGAGCGGGGAGAGCCCCTCCACCCTGGAGGGATCCCACAGGTTATCCGTCGCCCCGAAAGTTTTCAGGTCCATCGGCACAGCGCTCCTTCCTCGCGTAGCAGGTCGATCATCCCCATCCCGCCGGCTCCCCCTCCCGGCGCTCCTCGGCCACCCGCTCCAGGTAGCCGCTCGCCCGGAAGGACCCGACGGGGTCGGCGGAGGCCCCGATATCCTCCCGCACCTTGGCGCACAGCGGCCGCACGTCCGTCGCGTAGGCCTCCAGCAGCAACCGGTGGGCGCCGAGCACGTCTCCCGAGCGGCGCGCCTCGCGCAGGGCGTCCCGGTCCACCAGGAGCGCCTTCGCGTAGGCCTCCTGCAGGTTCATCACCGAGAGGATCATGGCCTCTATCTTCGGTTCTATGTTGTGCGCCTGGTCGATCATGTACTCGATCCGGACGCCGGGGTCCTCCTCGGCCTCGACGAGCTCCACGTAGATCAGGAAGAGCTCGAATGGGTTCGTGGAGCCCACGATGAGGTCGTCGTCGGCGCACTTGCGGCCGTTGAAGTGGAACCCCCCGAGGCGCCCCTCGTCCAGAAGGAGCGAGACTATGTGCTCCACGTTCACCCCCTGGGCGTGGTGGCCGAGGTCGACCAGAACCAGCGCCCGCTCGCCGAGCTTCTGGCACATGGTGAGGGCGGAGCCCCAGTCGCAGAGGTCGGTGTGGTAGAAGGCCGGCTCGAAGAGCTTGTACTCGAGCAGCATCCGCATGTTCTCCGGCATGCCGCCGTAGACCTCCGACAGGCACTCCAGCATCCGGCCCCGGCGCTCGACGAAGGAGTCCTGGCCGGGGTAGTTGGTGCCGTCGGCGAACCACAGGGAGAGCACCTCCGAGCCCACCTCCCCGGCCACCCCTACGCACTCCAGCAGGTGGTCGGTGGCCTTGCGCCGGACGGCCGGGTCGGGGTTGCACACGCTCCCCAGCCGGTAGTCCTCGTCCTGGAAGAGGTTCGGGTTGATCGCGCCTATGCGCAGCCCCAGGGAGGCGGCGTAGTCCGCCAGCTCCCGGTAGTCATCCACCCTGTCCCACGGGATGTGCAGCGCCACCGAGGGGCACACCCCCGTGTGGGCGTGTACCTGCGCGGCGTCCTGCAGCTTCTCGAACGGGTTGCGCGGCACCCCGGGCTGCGGGAAGACCGCAAAGCGGGTACCCGAGTTGCCGTAGCCCCAGGAGGGCGTCTCCACCCTCTGGTTGCGCAGGCGCTCCTCCACGCCCTCGAGGTCCACCCCGCGCCCGGCCTGCACCTCCCTGAACGCCTCGTATGCCCGCCGCACCACAGCCTCCATAGCACCTCCTCCCCGGCTCGCTCCCGGTTCCCGAGAACCGCAGGCAGGGGACGCGGCGGGGTCCGGGCAGGTCCCGCCGCGTCCCCCGGATCCATCTAGAAGTTGTACTGGTCGATGTTCTCCCTGGTAAAGACCAGCGGCGGCCCGAGGAGCACGACGTCGGGTTCGATCAGCCGCACCTCACCGAGACGCCCGGCCCTGAAGGTTGCTCCTTTCTCATGAGGCATCTTGTCGTTTATCTGCCGGTTGGCAACGTGCACCGCCAGGTAGCCGAGGTCCATCGGGTTCCAGAGGACGAACTTCTCTACCCTGAATTACTCATAGAGGAGGTTGAAGAGGAGGAGCCTACTCCTGTATACGGTCTAGTTGCTCTGTAACTGACCAAAGAAGGAGGCTCCTCCGTGGGTGATTGTGCCACACAAAAGATGCGCTTTGAAACCACGCCGCTTGCGCTTGAGGCGGCCTTCGATGGCGGCAAGCTCACCTCCGACGGAGGGCTCATCTGGTTGGCCAAAGCGGATGAAGAACTCGGGAATCTGTGCGAAAAGATCGCCTCTCACGTTCCCGAGTGGCGAAAGGGACCTTCCATCAGGCACTCGCTTGTGAGGCTGGTCTCAGGCAGCGAGTCTTGCAGATAGCGTGCGGCTATGAGGACCAAAACGACTCAGACACCTTGAGGAGAGATCCGCTCTTGAAGTTGGTCTGCGGGTCTCTGCCGGAGACAGACGGGGACCTGGCAAGCCAGCCCACCATCTCTCGCCTTGAGAACGCACCCGACGCCAGAGCCTGCCTGCGCATGGCCGAAGCGTTGAGTGAACTCTACCTCAGGGAGCGCAGCAAGGACGGTGCGCCTCCTGAGCGCATCCTTCTGGACTTTGACGCAACCGACGACCCCGCCCACGGCGATCAGGAAGGTGCTTACTACCATGGCTACTACGAAGAGCACATCCTCCACCCCTTGTTGGTCTTCGACGGGGACACCGGTCAGCTCATCACAGCGGTTTTGAGGGCTGGCAACACCCATGCCAGCCGTGGGGCGTTGGCGGTTCTAAGGCGCATCGTGAGGAGACTCAGGGAGGCGTGGGGAGAAGAGGTGCAGATCGAGATCAGGGCGGATGCGGGCTTCGCGGTGCCAGAGATCTACGACTACTGCGAGAAGGAGGGCATCGGCTACACCATAGGCCTCATCTCCAATCCCAGGCTCGAAGAGATCGCCCAAGATCTCCTTGAGCAGGCAAAACGGGAGTCTGAGGAGAGAGAGGGCGAGAAGGTGAGGCTGGTTTCTGGTGGCTCATACCGGGCTCTTAGTTGGGAGCATGCCCGTCGGGTCATCTACAAAGCGGAGGTTTTGGAGAAGGGCACGAACACCCGCTTTGTGGTTACGAGCCGCTCCGATGAGCCGGAGGAGCTCTACGACTGGTACATCAGACGCGGAGAAGCAGAGGGGTGGATAAAGGACTTCAAGCGAGCGCTGAAAGCCGACCGATTGAGCTGCCATCGTTTCTGGGCGAACCAGTTCCGGCTCATCTTGCACGCGGCGGCCTACTGGCTAATGGACGCTTTACGTAGGAAGCTGGTTGAGGTGGGCGTGAGGCGAATGCAGCTGGACACGCTTCGACTCTCACTCATTAAGATCGGTGGCAGGGTACGCCAGATGCTCACGAAGGTACGCCTGCATCTGGCCTCGGGGCACCCGGGCCAACGCCTCTGGCACGTGCGCTCCTCAGCAGACCCGGAACTCGCTCATGAATAATTCAGGCTAGCATGGCAACCTTTACGCTGCCCGCCTCCTCGACGAGCCGCGCGAT
>JADDKG010000097.1 GCA_020253895.1 Rubrobacter sp. | reverse complement strand
TCTTCCGATCTGCCTCCACCTCTATCTCCCCGGTGGGAAGGTCCGGGTTCTCGTTGCCCTCCGGGCGGCGGACCACCTCGCCCTCGACCGAGATGGACCACTCCGGCCGGAGGCGCTCGGCCTCAGCAAAGACCTCCCCGCGCTCCGGGTCGAAGGTCACCTGGGTGATGCCCCAGCGGTCGCGTAGGTCCACGAAGATGAGTCCCCCGTGGTCCCGGCGGCGGTGTACCCAGCCGGCGAGCCGCACCCGCTCCCCGACGTTGCCCGGGCGCAGCTCACCGGCGGTGTGTGTCCTGTAGGGGTTGGTGGCGGTACGGTGCAAAGCTTCTCCCATCTCCTCTGCCAGCAGATCCAACTTCCGGTCTCTCGCCGCGGCCTGCCGTTGCGCCGTTTTTTCGTGCGTGCTAACTTAGCACGAAATCCCGGCCGGGGACGCCCCCGGGCACGCCGGCGACCGCGAGGAGAGATTCTATCCGGAGGTACGGGATCGGGAAGCTGATGGTTCTGGCTGCGGTCTTTCTCCTCGTGGCCTCGTCTGTAGCCTGCGGGGACGAGGAGCCGGTCGCGGTCCAGCAGGACACCCGGCCGGCGGGGGGCGCGGTCCGGGGGGAGACGGTCTTCGGGGGCGGCGGGGCGGAGGCCACGGAGCCCATCCCCTTCTCCCTGAACCTGCAGCAGCCGGTCCCCCCCGACTTCCGGGCGGCCTACCAGCGGAGGGCCCGGATCGCGGTGACCTTCTACGACGCCGGGCAGGACCCGTTCTACCCGCAGGGGCTCGAGGTGGACGGGCTGGTGCGCGGCTACATGGAGCAGCTGCGGGCCGAGTACCCGACGATAGAGTTCTTCTTCTACGACATCTCCGAGCCGGGCGCGGCCCGGGTGAGCGAGGACCTGGAGCCCGGACAGTACGGGACCCTCGCCGCCCAGCTGGGGGTGGGCTACACCCCCTGGGTGGCGACGCTCGCCCCGAGCGGGGATGCCTACGTGATCCTGAACATCTTCCAGGGCTACGTCCCCCAGCCGGTGCTCAGCCAGGCGCTCTTCGAGCTCAGCTCGGTGGAGGTGGAGGACAACACCAGCGACCTGGACGTGACGCTGGAGCGGGTGGCGCTGACCCGGGCGGGCGGGGGCATCGAGTACTTTACGGTGCGCAACCGGGGGTCGGAGCCGGTGGAGCTGCAGGGGTTCTCGCTGCGGGTGATGGACCCCGAGACCGGCGAGGTGACCCCGGATTCCCCAGGGGTGGTGATAAACCAGGAGCTGACGTTGCAGCCCGGAGAGAGGGCCTCGCTGGGGCGGGTCCCGGACGTGAGGGACGGGACGGGCCGGCGGGTCGACGGGACGTTCGAGGGCGGGCAGCGGCTCGAGCTGGCCCCGGGCGACCAGCTGGCGCTGCTGGACCCCGGGGGAGCGGTGGCCGCCACAACCACAGTGTAGGACACCCGCTGACATTTGCCTGCCGTAAGTTAAACTAGACGGCGATGACCGCAGAGAAGAGGGCAGTCTACCTGGATAACGCCGCGACCACCCCCCTGGACGAGAGGGTGCTGGAGGCTATGCTCGGCAGCCTGAAGGGCCCGTACGGCAACCCCTCCGCGCTGCACGGCCCGGGGGCCGCCGCCCGCGAGGTGGTCGAGGAGGCCCGGGAGTCGGTTGCGGCGCTGGTGGGGGCGTCTCCGGAGGAGATCGTCTTCACCTCCGGGGGCACCGAGGCGGACAACCTGGCCGTCTTCGGGCTTGCCCGGGCCGCACCGCACCACAAGCGGCACGCGGTCATCTCGCAGATCGAGCACCCGGCGGTCCGGGAGGCCGGCCGGCGCCTCGAGGCCGAAGGGTTCGAGGTGAGCTGGCTGGGGGTAGACGGGTACGGGGTCGTGGACCCCGGGGCGTTTGCGGCGGAGCTCCGGGAGGACACGGCGTTCGCCGCGGTGATGTGGGCCAACAACGAGGTCGGGAGCGTCCAGCCGGTGGGAGAGCTGGCGGCGGCGTGCACGGAGCGGGGGATCCCCTTCCACGCCGACGCGGTGCAGGCGGCCGGACGCCTCCCGGTTGACGTCCGCTAGGTGCCGGTGAGCACCCTGGCCCTCTCCGCCCACAAGCTCTACGGGCCGCAGGGGGCGGGCGCGCTCTACGTGCGGGAGGGGGTGGAGATCTCCCCCCTCATCGTGGGCGGCGGGCAGGAGCGGGGGCTGCGCAGCGGCACCGAGAACGTGGCGGCCATCGCCGGGTTCGGGGCGGCGGCCCGGCTCGCGGCCGGGGAGCTGGAGGAGCGCGCCCGGCGCGAACGCGACCTGAGGGACAGGATCCTCGCCGGGGTGAGCCGGATGGAGGGCATCAGGGTCAACGGTCACCCGCACGAGCGGCTGCCGAACAACGTGCACCTGACGGTCGAAGGGGTGGAGGCCGAGGGGCTCGTGCTCTTCCTCGACGCCCTGGGGTACGCCATCGGCAGCGGCGCGGCCTGCTCCTCCGGCGGCCACAAGGCCTCGCCGGTGCTCCTGGCGATGGGGCTCGGGGAGCGCGAGGCCTTCTCCTCGGTCAGGATCAGCGTGGGCAAGGACAACACCCCTGAGGAGGTCGACGGCTTCCTGGAGGCCTTCCGGCAGGCCGTCGGCCGCCTGCGCGAGCTCTCTCCCCTGCAGGCGGGTTGAGGATGCCCGAGCGCTACGGTCCGCGGGTCATAGATCACCTGGTCAACCCTCGCAACGCCGGCGAGGTCGCCACCCCCTGCGGGGTGGGAGAGGCGGGGCATGCAGCCTGCGGGGATCAGGTACGCTTCACCCTCGCCGTGGGTGAGGATCTGCGCCTCGCGCGGGTGCGCTACCGGTCCTACGGGTGTGCGGCCTCCATAGCAGCAGGCTCGGCGCTCGCGGAGCTGGCTGAGGGTAGGACCATCACCGACGCCGCCCGGATCTCGCGGGAGGACATCCAGGAGGCGCTCGGGGGGGCGCTTCCGCCCGGCAAGGAGCACGGGGTGACCCTTGCCCTCGACGCCCTGCACCGGGCCTTCAAGGACTACTGGAGCCGTCAGGGGGATGCGCTGCTCTCGGGAGAGTTCGCCGGGAACGGCGGGGGGCGGCACGGGGTCGTCGCCGCGATGAGCGGCGGGGTGGACTCCGCGGTCACCGCCCTCCTGCTCAAGGAGCGCGGATACGAGGTGGTCGCGGTGACCTTCCGGCTGCACGACGGGGAGCCGGGCAGCCGGTCGTGCTGCTCGCCGGACACCGTGCTCTTCGCCCGGGAGACGGCCCACCGGATAGGCATCCCGCACTTCACCCTGAACCTCAGGGAGCTGTTCGACCGGCGGGTCATGCGGGACTTCGTCGGCTCCTATGCTGCCGGAAGGACCCCCAACCCCTGTGTGGCCTGCAACGCCCACGTCAAGTTCCACGCGGCGGCCTTCCTCGCCGACCGGCTGGGGCTGCGGTACGTGGCCACCGGGCACTACGCCCGGGTCGGGGAGGGGCCGTGCCTGGAGCGCCCGGAGGACAGGCAAAAGGACCAGACCTACGTCCTCTGGCCCGTCCCCCCGGAGCTGCTCGGGCGCACCATCTTCCCGCTCGGTGACTACCGCAAGAGCGAGGTGCGCAGGATAGCCGAGGAGCGGGGGCTCGAGGTGGCCCGCACGCCGGAGAGCCAGGACATCTGCTTTATCCCGGACGGGGACTACCGCTCCTTTGTCCGGCGCCGGGTGAGGAGCGAGCCCGGGGAGATCGTGGACCGGCAGGGGCGCGTGCTGGGTCGCCACGCGGGGGTGGTGAACTTCACCGTGGGGCAGCGGCGGGGGCTCGGGATCTCCGCTTCTACCCCGCTGTACGTCACCGAGGTCCGCCCCCGGAGCCGGCAGGTCGTGGTGGGGAGCAGGCGGGAGCTCGAGGTGCGCGAGGTGCTCGTCCGCTCCACCAACTGGTTCCTCGACCCCCGGGAGGCCGCTCTCGTGCAGGTGCGCTACAACAGCGAGCCGGTCCCCTGCGAGGTGTCGGGGGGCGAGGGGGGCTGGGAGGTGAGGC
>JADDKG010000096.1 GCA_020253895.1 Rubrobacter sp. | reverse complement strand
CGCCCCCTCCGGCACCCGGTCCACCACGTAGTCCGGGGTCTCTTCGGAGGCAGGGTCCCAGCTCTTCAGGCGTATGACCCGCCGGTTCTTTACCGCCTGGCGCAGCCAGCCCTCGTCCACGTCCTGTCCGAGCCCGCTCTCGGCGGTGAGCACCTCCTCGGGGTCGGCCCAGGTCTCGACCGGCCCGGTGGCGATCGAGCAGTGCTCCTTGACGAGGGCCGAGGCGTCGTGGGTCCCGATGTCCCGGGCGGTCTCGACGATCTCCTGCTTGTCGGAGCCCACCAGCGGCCGGAGCACGGGCACGCCCGCCGCCTCCTCGGCCACCGCGAGGTTGCGCAGGGTCTGGGTGGAGACCTGCCCCAGGGACTCCCCGGTGATGAGCGCCTCGAACCCCAGCTCCGCGGCCAGGATGGAGCCCGCCCGGTACATGGCGCGCTTGAGCAGGATCTGGCGCAGCCGCGGGTCAACCCGCCGGACGAGGGCGGAGACGACCGGGGCGAGGTCCACCACGTTGGCCCGCATCTTGAGTCCCGGCGCCCAGCGCAGCGCGAGCTCCCGGGCCACCGCGAGCGCCTGCCCGACCTGCCCGCAGCCGCCGAGGTCGTAGACCACGAGGTCCACCCGGATGCCGCGCCGCATCACCTGCCAGGCGGCCACCGGGGAGTCGAAGCCCCCCGAGAAGAGGGCAAGCGCCCGCCCCCCGGTGCCCGCGGGGAACCCCCCGGGGCCCTTGGACTCCTCCAGGATGACGAAGGCCTTCTCCCTGCCGACCTCCAGCCTGACCTCGGCCTCGGGCTCGTCGAGGTCGACGCCGGCGGAGAAGGGCAGCAGGGCGGCTCCCAGCTCGCGGCCCACGTCCTGGGAGGTGAACGGCGCCCGCCGCCTGCGGGCCCGCACGGCGAAGGTCTTGCCCGCGACGTGCTCGCGGAACATCGGGGCGACCTTCTCCACCAGGTCCGCGAGCGAGGTGTATGGAACCTCCACGACCTCGGCCACCGCGTAGACCCCGAAGACCCTGCCGAGCACCTCCCGGGCCTTGTCCGGATCGTCCGCGTAGACGTGTATCCGGCTCCACTCGGGCCTGACGGAGGCCCTGATGCCGGCCTCGCGCAGCGCCAGACGTATGTTGTTTACCAAGACCCGCAGGAACCTCCGGCGCGTCCTGGAGGACTTGGTGTAGATCTCACCCCCCATCCGCACCAGAAGCCCCCGCCGGAACTCCGGAAGGCCTCCGGCCTCCCGGGCTGTCTCCGTTGTCCTCTCGACCGTCTCAGCCATAAAGCTCCGCCGTCTCCTTCAAGCTTCGTTTGTTTTGCGGCAAGGTGAGAGCAGTGACGAGTTTGCCCGGCGAGTATATCAGAGGCTGGGTAGAGAACCACCCGGCCGTGTGCGACCTACCGGGTCTGCAGGTCGCGTAGCGGACCCTTCTCCCGGAAGAGGTCGGGGATGTCCCCGAGGTCGGTGTACCGGTCGCAGACGTCGAAGAGTGCCTGTGCCGTGCACTGGGCTGCGCTTATCACCTCGACCCGCAGCCCGCGCTCGCTCTGCAGGTAGTCGATAACCTCCACGTAGTCCCCGTCGCCGGAGACCAGCACGTAGGTGTCGGCGTGGTCGGCCAGCCGGATCATGTCCACCACTATCCCCACGTCCCAGTCTCCCTTGTGGGAGACCACCCGCTCCCCGCCGGGGGTGGTGGTCTCGTGGACGGTCAGCGGCTTGGAACGCACCTTGTAGCCGAACCGGTTGAGGTTGTACACGAACGAGCGGGTGGAGCTCGCGACCTGCTCGTCGGCCTCCTGCTTCTCCACCAGGTAGAAGGTGGCCCGCAGCAGCCGCCGCCCGGCCACCGCCGCCTCGAGCAGCCGGCCGTAATCCAGGACGCCGCCGTAGTAGCTCTTTATCGAGTGGTAGAGGTTGGCCCCGTCCACGAAGACGGCGACCCGCTCGTCGCTCCTGTTCTCCATGATATAAAGGATGTTACCAGATAAATCATATCCCGCCTTGGTGGTTTACCGGCGGCGGATGCTAGGTTAACATCTGTTGGCTGTTGGTTTTGCTGGTGCATGTCGTCGCCCGGGCGGGAAGGCACTGGAAGAGAGCGCGATGGACTTCGACGTAAGCATAGACGAGCACGCTGAGAACTACTCCGTGATCTCGGTGAGGGGAGAGGTGGACCTCCACTCCTCGCCCAAGGTGAAGTACGCCATAGAGCGGGCGGCCGGGCGCTCGCCCACGGTTGTGGTGGACATGAGCGGCATTGAGTTTATGGACTCCACCGCCCTCTCCATGTTCGCCCGCACGAAGGACGAGCTCGCGGAGCGGGGGATTGCTCTGCGGCTCGCCACCCCCTCGGAGGCCGTGGACCGCATCTTCGGCATCACCGGCTTTAGGGATTACTTCGAGATCTTCGCCTCCCGCGAGGAGGCCCTGCCCGGAAGCCGGCCGGATGACCGGCGCCCTCCGGCGTAATAGAATCATCCTCTACGATGCTGACCGAGGTGAAAAGCGTCGAGGTGCCCGCCCCCCTGGAGCGGCTCGCGGAGAGGTTCCGGGATTCGGGACGTGAGCTGTACCTGGTGGGCGGATACGTGCGGGATGCGCTCTCCGGGAAGCGGGGCGAGGAGGTGGATGCGGCCACCGACGCCCGCCCCCCGGAGATAAAGCGCCTGCTGCGGCCGTTCGCGGATTACATGTGGGACGTGGGGGAGCGTTTCGGGACCATCGGGGCGGCCGTGGACGGGTACAGGGTTGAGGTTACCACCTACCGGAGCGACCGGTACGTCGAGGGGGACCGCCACCCGGAGGTAAGCTTCGGCGAGAGCCTCATGGAAGACCTCGCCCGGCGGGACTTCACCATAAACGCCGTGGCCGCCGACGCGCTCTCGGGCGGGATCCTGGACCCCTTCGAAGGCCGGAGGGACCTGGAGCTCGGGATAGTGCGCCCGGTCGGCGACCCGCTGGAGCGGATGCGCGAGGACCCTCTGCGGATGCTGCGGGCTGTGCGCTTCGTCGCCACCCTCTCCAGCCCGGAGAAGCCCTTCGAGATGACCGCGGACCTGGAGCGGGCCATCCGGGAGAACGCCGGCTGGCTCCGGAGCATAAGCGCCGAGCGGATCCGGGAGGAGTTCGACAGGATCCTCCTCTCCGCGAACCCGGCCCTCGGGCTGAGGGCGCTGGTGAGGCTTGGGCTGATGCGCTACGTGGTCCCGGAGTTCATGGAGACGGTTGACGTCCGGCAGGAGGCCGAGCTGCACCACAAGGACGTCTTCGAACACACCCTGATCGTGGTGGAGAACGTGGATCCGGAGCCCACGCTGCGCCGGGCGGCGTTCTTCCACGACATCGGCAAGCCCCGGACGCTGGTCTACGAGCACCGCTGCACCTACTGCGGGGCGCGGAGCATCCGCAAGGAGGCCGGGGAGGGGGAGTGCGAGGAGTGCGGCGGCCGGACGGTGCCGAAGAAGATCCACTTCTACGGCCACGAGAACGTGGGCGCGGGGATAGCCCGCCGGGCGATGCGCCGCCTGGCCTACTCGAAGGACGAGGTGGACGCCGCGGCCCACCTGGTGCGGGAGCACATGCGCCCGATGAGCTACGCGATGGGCCGCGACCCGTGGACCGACTCGGCGGTGAGGCGCTTTATCCGGGATGCGCACCTGGAACGCGGCGGCAGGGAGCTGGCCAACGTGGACATGCTCCTCAAGCTGGCCCGGGCGGACATAACCGGCAGCGCCCCCCGCCGCCGCCGGGCCGCCGAGGAGTCCTGGCGCTCGCTGCGCGAGCGGGTGGACCGGGTGCGCGAGCAGGATGCCATAGAGAGGCTCAAGAGCCCCCTCGACGGGAACGAGCTGATGGAGCACTTCGGGCGCGGTCCGGGGCGCTGGATCAAGCACATAAAAGACTACCTGGAGAGCGAGGTGGTGGAGGGCCGCCTCGCCCAGGACGACAAGGAGACCGCCTGGAGGCTGGCCGAGGAGTACGTCCGCGAGCACGACCTCTTCGGGGAGGGGAAGGCGTGAGCGAGCCCGGCCCGCTCGTCGGCACCGGCTGGCTGGAGGAGCACCTGGAGGACCCGGAGGTCCGCGTGGTGGACATCCGGGGCTACGTGAGGAAGAGGAGCGTGGGGGAGGGGCGGCAGGAGGCCGAGTACCTGGGCGCCCGCGAGGAGTACGAGCGGGCGCATATCCCCGGGGCGGTCTACGTGGACTGGACCCGCGATATCACCGACCCCGATGACCCTGTCCCGGTTCAGGTGGCCCCTCCGGGGCGCTTCGCGGAGGCCATGGCCTCCCGGGGCATCGGGGACGGCACCCGCGTCGTGGTCTACGACCACGCGGGCGGCCAGTTCGCCACCCGCCTCTGGTGGGCACTCGTCTACTACGGCCACGATAAGGTCTCGGTGCTCGACGGCGGGTGGAACCGGTGGGTGGCCGAGGGCCGCCCCACGACCCGCGAGATCCCGAGTCCCGCTCCCGCCTCCTTCACCCCCCGCCTGCGCCCGGGGTGGCGGAAGCGGGCGGAGGAGGTGCTCAGCCTGAGCCAGAGCGGGGAGGCCCTCATCCTCGACGCCCGGGACGCGGGCCAGTATACGGGGGCGGTGGCCCGGGGCGAGGGCCGCCCCGGGCGCATCCCCGGGGCCGCGCACCTGCACGCCGACAGCCTCCTCGACCCCGAGCGGGGCGGCTTCCTGCCCCCGGAGGAGCTGGAGCGCCGGGTGCGGGAGGCTGGGGTGCCCGAGAACCGCGACAGCCCCGTCGTCGCCTACTGCAACGGCGGGGTCGCGGCGACGGTGCCACTGTTCGTTTTGCACCGTCTGGGGTACCGGAACCTCTCCAACTACGACGGCTCCTGGAACGAGTGGGGCCTCCGGGAGGACCTGCCCGCCGAACGCTGAGGCGGCAGGGCCCGTTCAGGAGCACCGGAAACGCCCGTGCAATTCGATATAATGCCGCGGCGTGGGGTTCCTGAGAACCGGATGGATTGCCCGGGCCTCGCTTTTGCTAGCGATGGTCTTGACCCTCTGCTCCGGGAGCCTGCTCTACCGGGGTTCCTTCGTCGGAGCTGCGGCGGCATATCCCTCCGGCGCAGACAGGGGAACCCACAGCGACGATCGCCGGCCCATCAGGGCCCACCTCACCGCCCCGGTGGAGGCGTCGAGGACCAGGGACAGGCGTCTGATCGGCGGTTACCGGCTCTCCGCGCCGCTGTCGGCCTTTTTCGGGGCCGTGGTGGGGTTGCTGCTCGGTGGCACCGGCCGTTGCGGGAGGGCGGGTCTTCTCCTGCTGCTCGAAAGCCGCCTGCCCCCGGTCATCCGCGGCAGCCCCCGGCCGCCTGGGGCTCCCCTGCTGAAGGTGTTCCGGCTGTGAGCCGTTCTCCGCTCCGCCTCGGGAGCGGGGAGCGTAAGGAACATCTTCGGCAGCAAAGGAGTCGAAAGCAGGCGCTATGGAAGATAGGGTAAGGTACTTCGAGGATGCCGACCGCAAGCTGAAACAGGAGCTGGGCTTCCAGCAGCTGTTCTTCATCTCCTTCGGGAGCATCATCGGGAGCGGCTGGCTGTTCGCCGCCCTGGCGGGAGCGGCCATCGCGGGTCCGGCGGCGCTGCTGTCCTGGGTCATCGGCGGGGTCTTGCTCATATTCGTCGGCCTCAACTACGCCGAGACCTCCTGCATGATCCCGCGCAGCGGCTCGGTGGTGCGCTACCCGCACCTCACGCACGGAGGCTTTCTGGGCTTCATCATGAGCTGGTCTTTCATGCTGGGGACGGTCACCGTCACCGCGATCGAGGCCCTGGCCGTGGTGCAGTACGCCTCCGTCTACGTCCGGGACTGGACGGGCATAGACCTGACCACCGTCCAGCAGGGCGTCGCCGTCCTCACGGGGGCGGGGATCGTCCTGGCCGTCATACTCATGATCCTGTTCTTCGTCGTCAACATCTTCGGCGTGAAGTTCTTCGGGGAGTTCAACCGGTGGGTCAGCTGGTGGAAGACCATCATCCCCGTTCTCACGTTTGTCCTGTTGTTCTTCGCCTTCCAGGGCTCCAACTTCACCGAGTTCGGAGGCTTCGCCCCCCGGGGCTTCGACAACGTGTTCAACGCCGTGGCCACCGCCGGGATAGTCTTCGCCTTCTTCGGTTTCCGGCAGGGGCTGGACTTCGGCGGCGAGGCCCGCAACCCCCAGAGGGACATCCCGGCGGCCACCATCCTCTCGATAGCGGTGGCCGGCGCGATCTACTTCTTCCTCCAGCTCGCGTTTCTGGGGGCGCTGGACTGGGAGGCGGCGGGGGTGGACCCCGGCAACTGGTCCGCGCTGAACGACAGCGAGTGGGCGAGCCAGCCACTCTACTACGCGCTCGAGTCCAACAGCGGCGTGCTCGTGCTGGGCGCCGCTTCCATACTCTCGATCTTCGCCGTGATCCTGCTCATAGACGCCGCCATCTCGCCGGCGGGGACCGGCTGGATCTACATGGGCTCCTCCGCCCGGGTGCTCTACGGGATGGCGATGCACGACGATCTGCCCCGCTGGCTGACCAGGGTCGATGAGCGCACCGGGATACCCATGGTCGCGCTCGTCGCCGCGCTGTTGGTCGGCTGCATCTTCTTCCTCCCCTTCCCGGGCTGGTACATCCTGGTGGGCTTCATAACCGGGGCCCTGGTGTTCACCTTCGTCATGGGCGGGATCCAGGTCCAGGTCATGCGCCGCACCGCCCCCGACCTCCCCCGCCCCTACTGGCTCAGGGGCGCCGCCGTCCTCTCGCCGCTGGGCTTCCTGGCGGGGAGCATGATCTTCTACTGGACCGGCTACGAGACCCTGCGGGGCGTGGTGGCCGCGGTGCTGGTCGGGCTGGCGCTCTACGGCTTCTTCCAGGGGCCGCGCCGGAACCGGATAAGCTACCCGGTCGGGGTGGCCCTGGGCGTTCCGTTCCTCGCCGCCTGGCTCGCCACCCAGTACT
>JADDKG010000095.1 GCA_020253895.1 Rubrobacter sp. | reverse complement strand
GCCGGGTCTACCTGGAGATCCGGGGCCGCCAGGCCACCTACCGCGGGCGCCGGGTGCGGATAACCGCCATGCGCGACGTCACCGAGCGCAAGAGGGTCGAGCGGGAGCTCAAAGAGACCCAGGAGCAGTACCGCCGGCTCGTGGAGCAGCTTCCCGCCGTGGTGTACGTGGACCGGCTGGACGAGGTGAGCTCCAACGTCTACGCCAGCCCGCAGACGGAGGAGATCTTCGGCTATTCGCCCAAGGAGTGGGCCTCCGACCCGGAGATGTTCCCCAAGACGCTGCACCCGGCCGACCGGGAGAGCGTCCTCGCCGCCCACGCCCGGGCCAACGCCCGGGGCGAGCCGCTGGAGCTAGAGTACCGCCTCATCGCCCGGGATGGGCGGGTGGTGTGGGTGCGCGACAGCTCGGTCGTGCTGCGGGACGAAGAGGGGAACCCCCGTTGGCGCCAGGGGCTCATGATGGATATTACCGGGCAGAAGAACCTGGAGGCCCGGCTCGTGCACCTGGCCTTCCACGATCCGCTCACCGGACTGCCCAACCGGGCGCTGTTTATGGACCGGCTGGAACACGCCCTGGCGCGCGCGGGCCGCAGCGGGGATGTGCTAGCGGTTCTGTTCATAGACCTGGACAACTTCAAGTTCGTAAACGACTCTCTGGGGCACGAGGCCGGGGACCGGCTGCTCGTCGCCGTGGCCCGCCGCCTGAGTGGGGCTACGCGGCCGGGGGACACGGTGGCCCGGCTCGGGGGCGACGAGTTCACCGTGCTCCTGGAGGACATCCCGGACCGCGACGAGGCGTCGCGAGTCGCCGAGCGGGTGGCGGAGGTGCTGCGCGAGCCCTTCCGCGTGGTGGGCCGGGAGCTGTTCGTTAGCGCGAGCGTGGGGATCTCGGTGAGCGCCGCTGGCTCCGGGAGCGTGGAGGAGCTGATGCGCGGCGCGGACCTCGCGATGTACGAGGCCAAGCGGGAGGGAAAGGACCGCTACCGGGTCTTCGACTTCGGGATGAGCCGCACCGCCCACGACCGGCTGCGGCTGGAGAACGACCTGCGGCGGGCGCTGGAGCGGGACGAGCTCCGCCTGTACTACCAGCCGGTGGTCCGGCTCGGGGATGGCCGGGTGGTGGGGTTCGAGGCCCTGCTGCGCTGGGAGCACCCGGACCGCGGGGTCATCCTCCCCGACCGCTTTATCCCCGTGGCGGAGGAGACCGGGATGATCGTGGGGATCGGGCGGCTGGTGCTGGAGGTGGCCTGCTCCCAGGCGGCGGCCTGGAGGAGGCACGACCCCTCGCTGGTGGTGAGCGTGAACATCTCGGCCCGCCAGCTCAGGTCCCCGGCGTTCGTGGGGGAGGTGGAGCGCATCCTGCGAGAGGCCGGCCTGGACCCCGGCGGTCTGGTGCTGGAGGTGACGGAGAGCGCGGCGATGGACGAGCCGGGGGAGGCGGCCGAAGCGCTGCGACGGCTCAGGGAGCGCGGGGTGCGGCTGGCCCTGGACGACTTCGGCACCGGCTACTCCTCGCTCTCCTACCTCAGGCGCCTTCCGGTCTCCTTCCTGAAGATAGACCGCTCCTTCGTCGAGGGGCTCGGCGGGGAGGCCGACAGCGGGGTGCTCGTCGGCGGCGTGATCGCCCTCTCCCGCGAGCTGGGCTTCGAGCCCGTGGCCGAGGGGGTGGAGACGCCCGGCCAGCTGGAGCGGCTGCTGGAGCTGGGCTGCGAGCTGGGGCAGGGCTACTACTTCGCCTCCCCGATGCCAGAGGGCGCGGCCGGGGAACTGGTCCGCAGCGGGGCCCGGCTCGGCGTCGGGGCTACCCTCCCCGCTCGGGGGCGCGGGGAAGATAGACGGTGAAGGTCGAACCCTCCCCCGGGGTGCTCTCCACGGTGACCCGGCCCCCGTGGTTCTCCGCCACGTGCTTTACGATGGAGAGCCCGAGGCCCGTGCCCCCGGTCGCCTTGGAGCGGGCCTTGTCCACCCGGTAGAAGCGCTCGAAGATGCGCGGCAGCTTCTCCGGCGGGATGCCGATTCCGGTGTCCGAGACCCGGATGAAAACCTCCCCGTTCTCGCATCCCCCGGTTACCTCCACCCGGCCTCCCGGCGGGGTGTACTTCACCGCGTTGTCTACGAGGTTGGTCAGCATGGAGGCGAGCTGCGTCTCGTCGCCCCGGACGGTGTACGCCGAGGCGCGGCCGAACCGCTTCCAGCGCAGCTCTATGCCCTTCTCGCGGGCCACCCGCCGCATCCGGGCGAGCACGGACATCACGACCCCGCGCAGGTCCACGGTCTCCGGGTACTCGCTGCGCTCCTCGCTCTCCAGCCGGGCGAGGTCCAGGAGGTCGGTGATGAGCCGGGCCAGCCGCTCGGTCTCCCTGCGGAGCTGGGCGGCGAACTTGCGGGCCTGCTCCGGGTCCTCCTCTATGGCCTGCTCCAGGCTCTCGGCGAGGAGCTTCAGGCTGGTGGCGGGGGTCTTGAGCTCGTGGGAGACGTTGGCCACGAAGTCCCGCCGGATCTTGTTTACCCGCTCCAGCTCGCCCGAGTCCACATAGCCCTGGCGGCGGGAGCCTCTCTCGAGGGCCATCGCTACTCCGGCGGCCGCGCCGCCACCTTCTCCTCCCTCAGGACGGGTTCGAACCGGTAGCCGAGCCCCCGGGCGGTGTGGATGTAGTCGTAGGCGCTCTTCTTCTCGAGGGCGGCCCGGATCCGCCGGATGTGCACGTCTATGGTGCGCGAGGAGCCCACCCCCGCGTGCCCCCAGACCTCCTTGGCCAGCTCCTCGCGGCTCTTGAGCTCCCCGGGATCCGAGGCCAGGGCCGCCAGAAGCTCGAACTCCTTGAGGCGGAGGCTGAGCGGCTCGCCGCCGACCTTCGCCACGAAGTTCTTCGTGTCCAGCGAGAGGTCCCCGGCCTCCAGGATCCTCCCCCGGTGGCCCGCCTCGCTGCGCTTGAGGTGCGCGTGGATCCTGGCCACCAGCTCCTTCATCCCGAAGGGCTTGGTGACGTAGTCGTCGGCCCCGGCCTCGAAGCCGCGCACCTTGTCCTCCTCGGCGTCCTTGGCGGTGATCATGATGATCACCACGTCCTCATCCTCTTCCCTTATCCGCTGGCACACCCTTATGCCGGACTCGCCGGGCAGCATGATGTCCAGCAGGATGAGGTCGGGACGCAGTTTGCGGGCCATCCGCAGGCCCTCGGCCGCGGTGGTGGCCCGGCTGACCTCGAAGCCCTGGCGCGTAAGGTTGTAGGCCAGGGTCCCCATGATGACCTCGTCGTCCTCGACTATCAGGATCTCCGCCTGGGTCGCCGCCAAGTGTCCTGCCCTCCTGCTTCGCCCGGTCGAGCGCAAGTATAAACCGTGCATTTGGAGGCTTCATGTGTTTAACGTACTTTTAACGGCGGCCGGCGTTGGAAGGGGGGCTCCCGTCTCGGCTACAATCTTGCGGATGGCCGGAGGAGAGGAGCGTCCGCGGACGAAGGTGCGGGTGGTGAGGGTGCGCACGCGGCGCACCTTCGCCATCGCCCGCAGCGCGGCCGACACCTTCGAGCGGGTGGTGCTGGAGGTGCGGGCCGGCGGCTTCTTGGGCATGGGGGAGGCGGCCCCCACCCGCTACTACGGGCAGGACGCGGCCTCGGTGGCGGCGGCGCTGGAGGGGGTAGAGATCCCCGACCCCTGGGACATGGAGGGGGCCCTCGCGCTGAACGGGCACCTGCCCCCCTCGGGGCTGGCGGCGCTGGACGGCGCCCTGCACGACCTGGCCGCCAGGCGGCTCGGGGTTCCGGTGTACCGGCTGCTGGGGGTCGGGCGCCCGGAGCCGGAGAGCGCCTACACCCTTCCCATAGCCGCCCCGGAGACCACCGTGGCGGAGGCCGGGCGCCTGCGGGGCTGGCCCATCCTGAAGATAAAGGTGGGCGGGACGGAGGACCTGGAGACCGTCCGGGCGGTCGCGGAGGTCTCGGGGGCGAGGCTGTGGGTCGACGCCAACGAGGCCTTCTCCCCGGAGGAGGCGCCGGAGGCGGCGGCCGTGCTACGGGAGATGGGGGTGAGCATGATAGAGCAGCCCGTCCCGGCCTCCGCCGGGCCCGGGGCGCTGCGCCGGGTAAAGGAGGCCGCCGGGCCGGTGCCGGTGATCGCCGACGAGAGCGCGCTCGTGGCCTCCGACGTGCCGGCGCTGGCGGGCTGCGTGAGCGGGGTGAACGTGAAGCTGGCCAAGTGCGGCGGCATCCGGCGGGCGCTGCAGATGCTGTACACCGCCCGGGCCCACGGGATGCTGGCGATGCTCGGGTGCATGGTGGAGACCTCCCTCGGCATCGCGGCGGCGGCCCACATCTCGGGGCTCTTCGACCTGGTGGACCTGGACGGGGCCGCGCTGCTGGCAGACGACCCCTTCCGGGGGCCCCGCCTTGAGCGGGGCCGCATCCGGCTCCCCGCAGAGAGCGGGCTGGGGGTGGAGCCCCGGTGATCCGGCGCGCCGAGACCCGGCACCGGCGCTACGCCATCCTGGCCGACGGGTGGTTCGCCAACCGCCACGCCAAGACGGCCCACGGCCTGATCCGCTACGGACGCGACGAGGTGGTCTGCGTCATAGACTCCACCCTCGCCGGACGCCGGGTGCTGGAGGTCATGCCACACCTGGAGCGGGACGCCCCGATCGTGGGCTCGGTGGAGGAGGCGCTGGCCCTCGACCCGACCTCGATCCTGGTCGGCCTCGCCCCGGCGGGCGGGCGGCTGCCGGAGGAGTGGATGCGGGCCCTCCGCCACGCCTCGGACGCCGGGCTGGAGATCGTCAGCGGGCTGCACGAGCGGCTGGCCCCGCGCTTCCCGGGCCGCCCGGTCTGGGACGTCCGGGAGCCGCCGGAGGGGATACCGCTGTTCTCCGGGAAGGGTTTCGGGGTGGAGCCGAAGGTGGTCCTCACGGTGGGGACCGACTCGGCCATCGGCAAGAT
This sequence comes from Rubrobacter sp., assembly GCA_020253895.1. Classification (GTDB taxonomy): domain Bacteria; phylum Actinomycetota; class Rubrobacteria; order Rubrobacterales; family Rubrobacteraceae; genus Rubrobacter_B. The sequence goes on along the minus strand of JADDKG010000095.1, from coordinate 385 downwards.
GACCGCCACCCTGGAGCTCGAGCGCGCCGCCCGGAGCGCGGGCCTGCGGACGGAGTTCGCCGCCACCGGCCAGACCGGGGTGGTGATAGCGGGCTGGGGCGTCTGCGTGGACGCCGTGGTCGCCGACTTCGCCGCCGGGGCCGCAGAGCAGCTCGTCCTGGAGGCCGCCCGCTCCTCGCCGGACCTGATCCTGGTGGAGGGACAGGGTGCCCTGGGGCACCCAGCCTACTCTGGGGTGACCCTGTCGCTGCTGCACGGCTCCTGCCCCGACTGCCTGGTCCTCTGCGCCGCCCCGGAGGGAGAGGTCTTCGCCGGGGTGCCCCGCCCCTCCCCCGCCCGCGCCGCCCGGCTCTACGAGGAGGTGGCCTCCCTCGTGAAGCCCGCG
>JADDKG010000094.1 GCA_020253895.1 Rubrobacter sp. | reverse complement strand
CGAGAGCTAGTCAGTAACGAAGACTCCAAAAGCTGCAGCCCTGATCAGCACGATCACCGGGGCGATCTTCGCTACCGGGCTTCCCGAAGCCCTCCTGCGTCTCCTTCATCTTTCCACAACCCTCCTCATTCACGCTATCTTGCAGCCACACGGGTCGCCAGTTGGCTCACCAGCAGACAGAGCCAGACGACCCTACCAGAAACGAAGCTTTAGTTCTGAAAAAGCCATCCCCAGGATGCTTGCCGCACACCCACCTCCCAGGCGGCCCTATGCCGCCCCTTCGGGGTTGCCTGTGACAACCTGGCAGGGACCGGGCTGTGCTCTCCCGATTGCAAAGAAGCGCAAGGCGCAGCTTGGTGAGACGAGGCGCAGACCGCTCCGCAGGCTACGCGGCCACCGCCCCTTCGCAATCGTTTAGCACAGGCGCGAGTCGGCAATGCGGCCAGCTAATGCTCGCCGCTTGTGGAAGGCGATCCTCACCGGTACGGTCCGGGGTCGGCGTAGAGAATCGGAGCCGACCCCGGCCCTCCACCAACACCCCGGCTGGCTTGAATCCGTAGGGTCGGTCGGTTTCGCCCGCCTCCAACGATCCACTTTTTCTACTCCACGCCCGCCCTGACGACGTTCGCTGACTGACCCGAGTCGTAGGCACAGAGCGCATGGAGCGGCAGCGTAGCACCGGCAGTCGTCCACGCAAGGGTCGCCAAAATCTCGCCTTCGGCGCCCCTACGGGGTTGCTTCACAAACTTTTGCCTAAGCAGAGCTTCCCCTTGCGCTCCCTTTGTGTCGGCGCCTGATCGCCCACAGGCGTTCTGTGCCGTTGGGGCGCAGAGAAAAACGCCCCGGCGGTGTTGGCGCACCCCGGGGCCCGAACCACAGGGGGTGACCTGTGATCGAGAGTAGTGTAGCGCGGCGTGCGTGTCGGGGCCTCGCGCTCTGGCGCAGTCGTGGGGCAGAGATCCGGCCCATGCCTTCCGGGGGCCTCTCCGTCCCCTCGTGCTCGGAGCCAGGGCGCAGTTACCGGGTGTCGTTGGCTGGCGAGGGACGCTGCGGCTGCGCCGATTGGCGCCGTCGTCGGCAGCCCTGCAAGCACATCTTCGCGGCGCTCGTGTGGGCGGCGAAGCAGCGCCGGGCGTTGATGCTCGCGGGGCGGAGGGCGGCCTGATATGGTCGCCCACGTCCATCACCGCATACCCCGCTGTCTGCTGAAAGTCTACGACCGGGGCCATGGTCCCGGCCTTGAGCCCGAAGACCTGCAGGCCTGGTTCGAGTGGGAAGAAGAAGCGTTCCGCTACGGAGTAGACCCGGATGTCTCCCGCGAAGAGCTTGCGGCCTTGATCGACGGCTCCACAGTCGAAGTTGCTCCAGATGCTCACCGCGCGGTCCACAGCACCGCCGGCGACTTCGCGCGGTGGGGCCGGCTCGGCGGCCTGGAGACGCTCAGGCGCTACGGTAGGCCATGGTTCGTGCTCCTGGCGCGCAGGCGCTGGGGCCGGGTGAGCGCCGAGGCGCTCGATCTCTACCGGGCGGAACTCTCGGCAAAGGCGGGGGCGGCTTGACGGTCGCCCCGCTTTGTATACTCGCGTGCATACTTTTTGTCTTTAGATCGTCTACATTATGCCGTAGGATCATCGCAGGAACAGGTAAGCTACGGGGCATGGAGGTGAACACGCGGAAGCTGAAGGAGTTGAGGAGGCGCAGGGTGCTCTCGATGCGGGAGTTAGAAGAGCTCTCCGGCGTCTCCCACAACACGATCTGGCGGATAGAGAGCGGTCGGCAGGGGGCGCATCCCCGAACTATTCGGAAGCTGGCCGAGGCCCTCGGGGTGGAGCCCGAGGAGCTGCTGAGGAAGGAGGAGTAGGGTTGGGCAAGAGGGGAAACGGCGAGGGGACCATCTCCCGCCGCAAGAACGGGGGCTGGATGGCCCAGTACTACGTGCATACCGCAAACGGGCGCAAGCGCAAGACGATCTACGGCAAGACGAGGGCGGAGGTGGCGAAGAAGCTCGCCAGGGCGCTTAGTCAGAGGGCCGACGGCATCGTCTTCGACGATCAGGGCCTGACAGTCGGTGAGTACCTGGATCGTTGGCTAGGGGATGTACGGGACACGGTGCGCAAGAGCACCCACGAGCGGTACAAGTACGCCATCGAGCCTCACATCAAGCCCGCCCTCGAGCGTATCAAGCTCAAGGACCTCACACCCGCTCACGCGCGGTGGTTCTACCGGGAGCGCCTGGACTCCGGGCTCGCGCCGGCGACGGTGCACAAGCTGCACGTCGTCCTGCACAAGGCTCTGAAAGCCGCCGTGGCCGACGGCCTCATACCGCGCAACGCCGTGGCCGGTCTGAAGCTACCCAGGATCACCAGGGAGGAGATAGATCCCCTGACGGAAGAGCAGGCCCGCCGGCTCCTGGAGACGATCCGCGGCGACCGGCTCGAAGCCCTCTACGTCCTGGCCCTCAACACGGGGATGCGCCAGGGCGAGCTACTGGCGCTCAAGTGGGACGATGTCGACCTGGAGCGCGGCGTCCTGCACGTGCGTCGCACCCTCACCCACGCGGACAAAGCGTACGTCCTCGGGGAACCGAAGACGAACAAGAGCCGCCGCACTATCAGGCTCACGACGGGTGCCATAACGGCCCTGCGAGCGCACCTCTCCCGCCAACTCGAAGAGATGGAGCGGATGGGCTCCCTCTACCAGCCGGGCGGGCTCATCTTCGCCACGGAGACGGGCACGATCATCAACCCCTCGAACCTTCGCAACCGCTCCTTCAAGCCGCTCCTGAAGAAGGCCGGCCTGCCGCCGATCCGCTTCCACGACCTCCGCCACACCTGCGCCACACTGCTACTCTCCAAAGACGTCAACCCAAAGGTCGTCTCCGAGATGCTCGGCCACTCCTCCATAAGCGTCACCCTGGATATCTATTCCCACCTCCTGCCCGACATGCAGGAGAAGGCCGCGAAGGCCCTGGAAGAGGCGCTGAGCTAGCTTCCTCCTCTGCGCTACAATGAACGGCGAGAAACCATGGGCAGCGACAGGGAAACAAAGACGCACGGGCCGTTCACGGCCATATTCGAGCGCGGGGAGGACGGATGGTGGGTCGCCACCTGCCCGGAGGTCCCCGGCGCCATCACGCAGGGGCAGACCATCGAGGAAGCCCGGGAGAACCTCAAAGACGCCGTAGAGCTCATGCTGGAGGTCATGCGGGAGGACGCAGAGCGTGAGCTCGAAGGCAAGGAAGGTGTGATCCGCGAGATCCTGGAAGTTTGAAGCGCCGCGCCCTTTCAAGCACCTGTCTGAGCACGGCTGCACCCTGAGGCGAGAAGGAACCCGACACTCCATCTACCAGAACACCAGCACCGGTAAGCGTACCAGCGTGCCTCGTCACACGGAGATAGACAACCTCACCGCGCGTAAGATCTGCGAGCAGTTGCAGATTCCTCTCCCTTGAGGTTCAGCCGCGTTGCAGTACGGTTGCAGTAAAAAGCCCCCGGCCCGAAAACCGGGGGTTTCGCTTTTTCTGCCATTTGCAGGCATTTTATAGT
>JADDKG010000093.1 GCA_020253895.1 Rubrobacter sp. | reverse complement strand
GGCCTTCTTCCTCCTGCTCGACGACCCGGAGGTCTACGGGCTGCCCCCGGACCCCGAGGTGGTCACCCGCAAGACGAAGAGCCTGTGGGGGGCGGCCGCGGCGGCGGCCGGGGCGCTCGCCCTCGGGGTGGTGGCGGCCTTCGCGGGGGGTGCCCGATGAGTGCGGAGCGTCCGGAGCGCCCGGTCTCGCAGGAGAACGGTCACCGCTCGTACTACGGCAGGCCCATCCTCAAGCAGCCGGTGTGGACCTGGGAGATCCCGTGGTACTTCTTCGCCGGCGGGGCGGCCGGGGCCTCGGCGCCCCTGGCGCTGGCCGCCTCCCTCGCCGGGAACCGGCGCCTGGAGCGGACCGCCCGGCTGGCGGCTCTCGCGGGCGCGGCGGCGAGCCCGGCGCTGCTGATCTCCGACCTGGGCCGCCCGGAGCGCTTCTACAACATGCTGCGGGTCTTTAAGCCTACCTCCCCGATGAACGTGGGGACCTGGATCCTCTCGGGCTTCGGGACCGCCGCGGGGATCGCGGCGGCGACCGACCTCCTCGGCGTCTTCCCCCGCCTCGGGCGGGCCGCCGGGGCCGCGGCGGCGCTGCTCGGGCCGCCGCTCGCGACCTACACCGCGGTGCTCATCGCCGACACCTCGGTCCCGGTCTGGCACGAGGCCCGGCGGGAGCTCCCCCTCCTGTTCGCCGCCAGCTCGGCGGCGAGCGCCGGGGCGGTGGGGACCATCTTCAACCCCCCGGAGGCTGCGGGGCCCGCCCGGCGGCTGCTCGTGGGCGGGGCGGCGCTGGAGCTCGCCGTCTCGGAGGCGATGAAGCGGCGCCTCGGCGGCCTGGCCGAGCCCTACGGGCGGGACGAAGCCGGGCGCTACGAGCGGCTCGCCACCGGGCTCACCGCGGCGGGGACCGTCCTCGCGGCGCTCGCGGGCCGCAGCCGGCTGGCGGCCGCGCTCGGCGGGGCCCTGGTGCTGGGCGGGGCGGCGGCCAAGCGGTGGTCCGTCTTCAAGGCGGGCTTCCAGTCCGCCCGCGACCCGAAGTACACGGTCTCCCACCAGCGGGAGCGGCTGGAGGGGCGGCCGCCGGAGGAGCGCCGGACGGAGACGTTCGCCAGGGGCACCCGTGGCGGGTAGGATGCTGCCGGGAGCGGCCTGGAGGGCGCCCCGCAGGTGAGACGGCTCCTCCGGGTCACGGGCCTGCCGCAGCTCGTTGCCTTCTACCGGTACATCTACCTCAACCAGCCGCGCCTGACGGCGGCCGCCGGGTCGGCGCTCGCTCTGGCATTCGCCGCCATCCACCTCTACGAGCTCCCCGCCCACTACGAGGCCTCGCCCGCGTGGGGGGTCCTCTTCGGTGTGCTGGCGGCGGGCGGGCTGGTGGCGACGGCGGGCATCCCGGCGGGCGGGCGCCCGTGGGGCTGGGAGCTCGGGGCGGCCCTGTGCCTGCTCGCGCTGGCGGGGTACCTCGCCAGCCGGGCGGTGGGGCTCCCGGGGCTGGAGGAGTTCAGAGGCCGGTGGGACTACCCGCTCGGGACGCTCGCCATGATCGTGGAGGGGCTCTTCCTGCTCGGCTACCTCTTCGTGAGGACCGGGCTCGCCGTGGCCTACCCGGAGAGGCGGGACTGGCATGACTAGGGCCCCCGCGGCCGCCGTTCTGGCGCTTGCGCTCCTCTTCGCGCTCGCGGGGTGCTCCTCCGCCTCCGGGAGCGGGGGGCCGGTCAGGGTCTACGAGACCGCCGCGCCGCTCAGGGACCCGGTCTGGGCGCCGCAGGAGCGGGTGCTGCTGGCGCTGCGGGAGGACGGGCGGCGGCTGTTCAGGCTCGACCCGGAGAGCGGCGCCGTGGTGCGCTCCCGGAGGCTTGCCAAAGAGGCCGGGAGCAACATGGCCCCGCACCCGGAGGAGCCTGGGCGCCTCTACGTGCCACAGCCGGGCGCCGGGCGGGTGCTGCTGCTGGACCCCTCCACCCTCGAGGTCCGGCGCCGCATCGAGGCCGGCGAGGCCCCCGACGGGGTGGAGGTCCACCCCACCTCGGACACCCTGCTCGTCCTGGAGGAAGGAGGCGGGGAGGTGCTTGGCGTGGACCTCATAACCCGCGCGGTAGAGTTCCGGGTCCGGGTTGGGGGCGGCCCGGGGATCTTTTTGCGGGAGGCGGAGGAGAGCCAAGACCCCGCCTTCTGGACCGTGGGGCCGGGGGGCGTCGCCCACTACCGGGGGGACCCGCCCCGCCTGCGGGTGGAACGGGGGGTGAGGGTCAGCGGGGAGGCGCTCGCCTCCAACCTCGAGGCCTCCCAGATGGCCTACGCCGGGACGGTCTCCGGGGAGGCCCTGCTGCTCGAGGGCGACCCGGAGGGGCTGCTCGAGGGCCGGCTGGAGGTCATCCGGCGGACCCGGCTCGGGGAGCCGGCGGAGTACATGGAGAGCGAGGCGAAGGAGGAGCTGCGGGTGTACGCGGCCACCCGGAGCCGCCTCGTGGTGCTCGACTCCGAGACCCTCGAGGTAGAGGCGACGAGGAGCTTCGGGCCGGCCCTGCGGGAGCGGGGCCTGGAAGGGGCGGAGCTCTCCGGCATGACCGTCGGGGAGGAGCGGGTCTACCTCACCCTGCGGGGGGAGCCGTACCTCATCAGCGTACCCAAGCCCTGAGAGGAGAGAAAAGTGGAGTTCGGATACCCCTGGTGGCTTCGCGTAGAGCACCTGGTCAACATCATCTTCATGACCTTCCTCATAAGGAGCGGGATAGAGATCCTGGGCACCCACCCCAAGCTCTACTGGAACGAGCACTCCAGGCCCGGCAGCGAGTGGGCGCGGTTCACCCGGAAGGTCATGCCCCGGGACAGGCTCTACGACACGCTCGACGAGGAGGAGAGCTACTCCTCCATAGTCTCCATGCCGGGCCACAAGAACCTCGGGCTTGGCAGGCACTGGCACTTCTTCACGGTGATCGGCTGGATCCTTGCCGGGCTGGTGTACGTGGCGCTGCTCTTCCTGACCGGCCAGTGGCGCCGCTACGTCCCCTACTCGTGGGAGATCTTCCCCATGGCCTACCAGGACGTGGTCCAGTACCTCAGCTTCGAGCTCCCGCCGACCCTCCCCGGACAGCCCTTCAACGCCGTCCAGAAGCTCTCCTACGGGGCGGTGATCTTCCTGCTGGCCCCGTTCCAGATCCTCACCGGGGCCGCCCAGTCGCCGGCGCTGGAGGCCCGTTTCCCCTGGTTCGTGAGGATGCTCGGCGGGCGCCAGTGGGCGAGAAGCCTGCACTTTCTCGGGCTTCTGGCCTTTGTGGGGTTTATAGGGGTGCACGTCTTCATGGTGATCGTCCACGGCTTCGGGCAGGAGACGGCCAAGATGATCTTCGGCCGCCAGACCCTCCCGGCCCTCTCCACCGGGATAACCCTCGCTGCGGCGGCGGGGCTGGTCGTCCTGCACGTGATCACCACCCGCTACACCCTCGCCCATCCCCGGAGCACCCAGCGGGGCCTCGGGGCGGTGGTCATGGGGGTGCGGCGGGTGCTGCTCAACCCGCTCACCTCGCGCCAGAGCTACCCCAAGGAGGCCATCTCCCCCGAGCACCGGGTCAACGGCAAGCCGCCCAACGCCGACTTCTACAAGATAATGGCGGCCCACAACTTCGCCGGCTACCGGCTGGAGGTCGGCGGGCTGGTGGAGCGGCCGATGAGCTTCTCGCTGGAGGACCTCAGAACCTTCCCCACCCGGCAGACCCAGCGGGTGCTACACAACTGCGTCCAGGGGTGGACCAGCATCGGCGAGTGGACCGGGGTGCCGCTGCGCCAGATCGTGGAGCTGGTCCGTCCGCTGCCCGAGGCCCGCTACATGGTCTTCCTGACCATGCAGGACTCCGGGCGGGACGAGCCGAGCGCCGAGGGGGCGGGCCAGTTCTACGAGGTGGTGCCCCTGGAGTTCGCCCACCACCCCCAGACGCTGCTGGCATACGAGATGAACGGCGAGCCCCTCCCCATAAAGCACGGCGCCCCTTTGCGCCTGCGGCTCGAGACCCAGGTCGGTTTCAAGATGGCCAAGTGGATAGAGCGGATCGAGTTCGTCTCGGACCACTCGATCATCGGGGAGGGGATGGGCGGCTGGCGGGAGGACAACGTGTTCTACGACCGGGACGTGGGGATCTAAAGCCCGTGGGAGGGGTGATCTACGGGGACAACCGAATCCTCTCGGGGGAGGAAAAGCGCCGGGTGCTGCTCCGGGTCCGGGAGCGGGGCTTCGCCTGCCCGGCCTGCGGCTCGGAGGGGTTCGAGGTGGGAGAGGCGCTGCCGCTGGGCTTTCTGTGGTTCGGGGAGGAGCCCGACGCCTACATGGTCGCCCTTACCTGCCGCAACCCTAACTGCCCCTCGCCCCGTACCGGCATCCGGCTCGAGGGCAGCGGGTTCCTCCTGGGGGAAGATGAGTAGCCCTCCCGGCATAGCCAGGGACATCGAGCTCGTGGCCGCCGCGGTGCGCGAGCTGCGCGAGCTGGCCGCCGACCCCCGGCGCTCCCGGAGCGGGGACGCGATCTACGACTTCAGCATCCGCTGGGGCACCCTGCTGATGGGCCGGCTGCAGCGGGTCGAGCACTACCACAGGAGGGGCGAGCTGGGTCCGGAGGACGAGAAGGGTTACGCGAGGCTCAAGCGCGAGCTGCGGGAGGCACTTCCGCTCGCAGACCGGCTGGGCCTGGGGCGTCCCCCCATCCCGCTGGAGGAGCGGTGAGCGGGCTGAGGGGCTATCTCGCGGAGCGCCTTGGCAGGGCGGGCGAGGCGCTCTACGCCTTCTGCGCGGGCTTCGTGGCCATCGCCGCGAGCGGCGGAGCGGCCTACCTCCTCAAGCAGCCGCTCCTCTTCCCGAGCCTCGGCCCCACGGCCTTCCTGTTCTTCGAGGTTCCGATGGCCGAGATCTCCACTCCGCGCAACACCATGATCGGCCACCTCGTGGCCGCCGGCTCGGGCTACGCCAGCCTCGCGGCCTTCGGGCTGCTGCACGCGCCGGGGGTGTTCCAGACCGGGGTCGGCCCCGCCCGCATCGGGGCCGCGGCGCTCTCGGTGGCGCTGACCAGCGCCCTGCTGCTCCTCCTGCGTTCTCCGCATCCTCCGGCGGGCGCGACGACCCTCATCGTGAGCCTGGGTCTGCTCTCCACCCCGCACGAGCTGGCGATGCTGGCCCTCGGGGCGGCCCTCCTGACCGCGGTGGGGTGGGCCATAAACCGGGCCGCGGGGATCCCGGTCCCGGTGTGGGGGCCGCGCCGGGACCGGGGCTAGGAAGAGCCGCCCCGCAGGCCGCGCACAAGCCCCTCTATCTCGCGCGGCCCGTAGCCGAGCTCCTCGAGGATGGCCTCGGTGTGCTCCCCGGCCTCGGGGATGGGGCCCATCACCGGCTCCTCCCCGAAGAGCACCGGCGGCAGGAGCGCCCGGAGGGGCCCCGCCTCGGAGCCCACCTCCCGCCAGCGGTCACGGGCCTCAAGCTGCGGGTGCCCGATGAGCCCCGCCACGTCGCGCAGCCGGGCGTTGGCTATCCCCGACGCCTCGAGCCGCTCCTCCACCTCCCCGGAGGAGAGCCCCCCGAAGACCGCCTCTATCTCCTCGCCGAGCGCCCGGCGGTTCCTGACCCGCGAGGGGTTGTCCGCAAAGCGCGGGTCGTCCGCCAGGGCGGGGCGCCCCAGCACCTCGCTGCAGAAGCGCTCCCACTCCCGCTCGTTCTGGATGCCGAGGAAGACCACGCCGCCGTCGCCGCACCGGTAGGGCCCGTAGGGGGCGATGGCGGCGTGGCTGGCCCCGGTGCGCGGCGGCTGCTCCCCCCCGTAGAGGGTGTAGTAGAGAGGGTAGCCCATCCACTCGGCGAGCGCCTCAAAGAGGGAGACCTCAAGCGCAGCCCCCTCCCCGGTGCGCTCCCGCCTAAAGAGCGCGGTGAGGATGCCTGAGTAGGCGTACATCCCGGCGGCTATGTCCGCCACCGAGATCCCCACCTTGGAGGGGGTCTCCGGCGTGCCGGTGACGGAGACCACCCCGGTCTCGCACTGCACCAGAAGGTCGTAAGCCTTCTTGTCCCGGTAGGGGCCGCTCTCCCCGTAGCCGGAGATGGAGCAGGTGATGAGCTCCGGGCGCTCCTCCCGCAGCTCCGTTGCGCCAAAGCCCAGCCTCCGGGCGGCGCCGGGGGCCAGGTTCTGGACGAAGACGTCGGCGCGGGAGAGGAGGCGGCGCAGGACCTCCCTCCCCTCCGGCCACTTCAGGTCCAGAACGAGCGACTCCT
>JADDKG010000092.1 GCA_020253895.1 Rubrobacter sp. | reverse complement strand
GGAAGCTACCTGGCCCCGGACGTCTACAGGCTGGAGCCCGAGCTGGCGGTGGTGCTGCTCGCTGCGCTCGTCTACTCCGGGCACCTGGTCCTGGCGACGAAGGGCAAGAAGTTCACCGCCACAGACCTGGACGTGCTCGCCGCGACCCCCGTCGAGGAGCTTGCGGACTTCAAGCACGTCGAGAAGCCCAAAGAGTGGGACCTTCCGGCGATAGGAGCCCTCTTCGAGCTTGCGGAGCTGCCTCCCGGCCTGGCCCAGCAGGTGACCCTCGGGAAAGATGCTCCCGTTGGACAACTCCAGGGGCAAGTGCAGGCGCTGCTCAAGAGGCTCGCTCAGGCCCGCCACCAACTGCAGAAGGGGTTCTCGTTCTGGGGCAAAGAGCTGCTCCCGGAGGCAGAGCAGGCAAGCCTGCGAAAGAGCGTAGATGAGACGAAAGAGTTCCTCGAATCCCTCCAGAACTACTCCACCCCGGCCCGGCTCAAGAATCTGCGGTACGGGGAGGCGGAGATCCGTGCGCACCAGGGGGGTCTCGAAGCCCTCAAGGAGGTAGAGGCTCTGCAAGAGGTGGCCTCCGAGCTCGAACCTCTGACGGGATACCTCTCGACGGCGGAGAGCGTACTGCCGGAGAGCCATCCTCTGGCAAAAGAGATCCAGGCTCTCCGCGAGGAGGCGCTTGAGGAGACCTGGAAGCTCAGGAAGCCGGAGGCGCGGCGGCACCTGCTCGGGAGGCTCGAAGCCCTCAAGAAGGAGTACGCCAGGACCTACATGCACCTGCATACCCGCTCGCGGCTTGGCCGCGACGACGACCGGCGCAGGTCGCGCATCCTGTACGACGACGAGCGGATGCTGCGGCTGCGGGAGCTTTCCACCATAGAGCTCCTGCCGGCGAAGCAGCTCGAGGAGGTGCGTAGCGGGCTTGCCGCGCTCAAGACGTGCTACGAGCTGACCAACAGGGAGCTGGAGTCCGACCCCGTCTGCCGGCGCTGCAATTTCAGGCCGGCGCTCGAAGATGGGAACGTCTCGGCAAGAGATGCGCTCTCCGGGCTTGAGGAGAGACTGGAAGACCTCTACGAGGGATGGACGGAGACCCTGCTCTCCGACCTCGAAGACCCGGCGGTCCAGGAGAACCTGGAGCTCCTCGCCCCCGCGCACAGGGGGCTCGTGCAGGAGTTCCTCGGTTCCCGCACCCTGCCTGAGCCTCTGAGCAAGGAGTTCGTCGCGGCGGTAAGAGAAGCCCTCACGGGCCTGGAGAGGGTCACGGTGAGCACCGGAGAGCTCAAGGCCGCTCTGCTGGACGGCGGCTCCCCCGCCACTCCCGAAGAGCTGCGGCAGAGGTTCGAGAAGTTCCTCCGGGATCGCATCCGGGGGGAGGATCCCGACCGGGTAAGGATCGTGCTGGAGTGATACCCACGCCTACGCAGGTCCGCGACCTTCTGGATGAGCTCGACAGTAGACCGGCCGACGAGCTCGAAGACCAGAGGCTAGACTTCAAGGAGTGGAATACCCGCAGCATCTCGGACGCCGTGGATCTGGTAGTCGAGATGGCGGTATGTATGGCCAACGGAGGCGGCGGGACGGTGGTCTTTGGGGTCAACGACCGGGCCGTGGGACGCGGGAAGGCCATCCTTGGCGTGCCTCCGGAAGTGGACGTGAACCGGCTCAAGAAGGCCGTCTACGACTCCACGGACCCCAAGCTCACCCCGGTCTTCGAAGAGCTCCGTGTGAAAGAGGGGACCGGGCGACTCCTGGTTATGCAAGTACACGAGGGACTGCCACCGTACACGGATACCTCGGGTCGGGGCAAGATCCGCATCGGCAAAGACTGCCAGCCGCTCACCGGAACGCTTCGCCGGCGCGTAATGGTGGAGACCGGAGAGACGGACTTCACCGCCACCGAAGTCCCGGGAAAACCCGAGTCCCACCTCTCCGCCGCTGCGATGGAGCAACTCAGAGAAGCGGCCCGCCGCGAGCGGGCACCCGAAGAGCTTTTGGGTCTGGACGATCCCGACCTGCTGCAGGCGTTAGGCGTGCTGCGCAACGGCCGCCTCACCAGGGCCGGTGTGCTTCTGGCAGGCAAGGAGGCATCTATCCGGGAGCACCTGCCGAACTACGTGTGGACGCACCTGCGCATGCGTGACGATGGACAGTACACCGACCGGGCGGATGGCCGCGACGCTCTGCCCGTAGCACTCGCGCGGATTACCGACAGGATCATGGCGGACAACCCCATAACCACCGTCGAACAGGGCATGTTCCACTTCGAGTACCGCACCTACCCGGAGATAGCCCTGCGCGAAGCCCTGATGAACGCGCTTTGCCACTCGGATTTCGGTGTGGCGGGACCGGTACTCGTAAAGCAGTTCCCCAGGAAGCTAGAGATCAGCAACCCGGGCGGGTTTATTGGAGGCATCTCGCCGCAGAATATCCTGCACCACACCCCGGTGGCCAGAAACCCTCATCTGGTAGAGGCGCTCACCCGGATCCGGCTCGTCAACCGGAGCAACCTGGGGATAAGCCGCATGTTCTCGGCCATGCTCGTGGAAGGGAAAGAACCGCCGATTATCCAGGAGCAGGGCGCGGCGGTAAGGGTAACCTTTCTGGCCAGCGACTTTTCTGCTCCTTTTCGCACGTTCGTGGCCGAGGAGAACCGGCGCGGGCGCCAGCTCTCCGTAGACCAGCTCCTGATTCTCCAGTACCTGTTGCGCCACCAGGAGATGGACACCCCAACCGCGGCCAGAGTATGCCAGCGTGAGGAGACCGAGGCCCGGGAGATCCTGAGCGATATGGAACGGAGCCTCGAATATCTGGAGCGCGGGGGAACCGGAAAGGGCACCTACTGGATCCTCCGGCCGGAGCTCCACAGGCGTCTTCTCGCGCCGGGACACCCGGAACGAGACCGCCGGATAGACTGGGAAGCGGCCAAGACCCGCGTTTTGAGCGTGCTCAAACAGCGCGCAGGACGCGGCGAACCGGGCCTATCCAACGCCGAGATCCGGCAGATAACCCGCCTAG
>JADDKG010000091.1 GCA_020253895.1 Rubrobacter sp. | reverse complement strand
TCCGCTTTGTTTAGCAAATCCGTCCCTGAATATACAGCATCACCGGCGGTCCTTTAGCATCTCCCGCAAACCGTAGACGCCGGGAGCCGTCTGGACGAAGGGGCTCTCGGGGTTGTCCCTCACGTCCACCGAGAGCCGGGCCCGCATGGTGTTGTGGGGGGTCTTGCCGCGGGTCTTGAGATACCCGGCCTCCAGGGCAAGCTCGGTTATGTCGGTGTAGTGCAAAGGCCGGCCGACCTCCCTCAGCACCGCCTCCGCAGCCCGCTTGAAGCCCAAGGGCGCCTCAGATCCCCTCCGGGTCGCGGGCCTCGGGGTAGGCCCCGATCAGGACCACGTACGGGCAGTGCTCCTCAAGCGCCTCCAGCGCCCGCCGGACCCGCTCCTCCTCAGGATGTCCCTGGAAGTCGGCGAAGAACACGTACGTCCAGGCCCGCTTGCGGCTCGGGCGGCTCTCTATCCGGGTCAGGTTTATCCCCTCCTCGGCAAAGGCGGAGAGCGCGTCGCGCAGGACGCCCGGCCGGTCCTTGACGGAGAAGACCACGCTCGTCTTGTCCCGGCCCGTCCTGCCGGCCCACTTCCGCCCCAGCACGATAAACCGGGTGGTGTTGGTCCGGGCGTCCTGGATGCCGCGGGCGAGCACCCTGAGGCCGTAGGACTCGGCGGCGAGCGCGCTGCCCACCGCGGCGAAGCCCGGCCGGGAGGCGGCCATCCGGGCCGCCTCCCCCGTGGACTCCACCTCCTGCAGCCGGGCGGCGGGGAGGTTCCTCCGGAGCCACGGCGCCGACTGAGCCAGGGCCATCGGGTGGGAGCAGACGACCCTTACCTTCTCCAACGACTCCTCCCGGGAGAGGAGGTTCTGCATGATCGGGAGGTAGACCTCGCCGCAGATCTTCAGCGGGCTGTTCATCAGCTCGTCGAGGGTGTGGGTCACCGCCCCCTCCATGGAGTTCTCGAGCGGTACCACCCCGTGCTGGGCCTCACCCCGCTCCACCCGGGCGAAGACGTCGGAGACGGTGGCCTGGGGCTCCAGCTCCACGCTGGCCCCGAAGGCCCTCAATGCCGCCTCGTGGGTGAAGGTGGTCTCGGGGCCCAGGTAGGCCACCTTCATCCTCTCCTCGAGCGAGATGGAGGAGGAGATGATCTCCCGGAAGACGGTCTCGAGCCCCCGGCGGGGGAAGTGGCCCTCGCTGAGCTCCAGCACCCGGTCCAGCACGGCCCGCTCCCGGGCGGGGACGTAGGCCTCCAGACCGTTTTTGCGTTTGAACTCCCCGATCTTCCTGGCGAGCTGCGCCCGGCGGTCGAGCAGCCGGACTATCTGGGCGTCTACCTCATCTATCCCGGCCCGGAGCTCGGCGATCCTATCCTCCCGGGCTCCTGCGGTCTGGTCGGCGGGGTTCACGGCGGTGCGGCCTCCTGGGATCTCTACTCCACGGCTGGAAGGTCTCCGGGCGCTCCCGGATGGGGGGCTCCGGGGCTATAGGAGGGGCGCGCCGCGCCCGGAGGGGACGCGCCCCTCCCTGCTAAATCGCCGCGCCTCCTTCTCCGCCGCACGCACCATAGGGGGCTTTAAATTAGCAGAAAAGGGACCGGGGTTCAAAGCAGGAGCAGGACGGCGACTAGGGCGGCGAGCCCGAACCGGTAGTAGGCGAAGGCCCGCAGGCTGTAGCGGGCGACGAACGAGATGAAGAACCTTATGGCGAGGTACCCCACTACGGCCGAGCAGAGAAAGCCCACCGCGAACATGAGCGCCTGCCTGGCCCCCATCCCCTCGGCCAGCACCTCGCCGAGCTGCAGCGTCCCGGCCCCGGCGATGATCGGGGCGCTCATCAGGAAGGAGAAGCGGGCCGCCTCCTCCCGGCGCAGGCCGAACAGGAGCCCCAGCGTGATCGTCGCCCCCGAGCGCGAGACCCCGGGGATCAGAGCCGCTGCCTGGGCGAGCCCGATGCCAACGGCCTCGGCAAAGCCCATCTTCTCGGCCCGGCGGCTCTTGCGCCCCACGGCCTCGGCCACTATGAACAGCAGCCCGACGAAGGCCAGGTTGAAGACCACCACCCAGGGGCTGCGTACCGCGGTCTCGAAGAAGTCCTCCCAGAGGTAGCCGATGAGGGCGGCCGGGATGGTGGCGGCCAGCACCAGATACGCCAGGCGCTGGTCGGGCTCGGAGAGGTCGCGGCCGCGGGTGAGGGAGCGGCCGAACGCCACGGCCATCCGCAGGAGATCCCGCCTGAAGAAGACCACCACGGCAACGAGCGTCCCCAGATGGAGCGCCACGTCGAAGGAGAGCCCGAACCTCTCCTGGTCGAGCCCGAGGAAGTACTGCCCCAGCAATAGGTGGCCGGAGCTCGAGACCGGCAGAAACTCGGTGAGCCCCTGCACAACCCCGAGAAGAACCGCCTGCAACAACTCCAGCAGCAAGGCTCCGGATGCTTCCTTTCCAGCTCAGCTCAGTACCTGCCAAAAACAGCCCCAGAATACTACCGCAGATCCGACACCGGTTTTGGGAGGTGCTCCTCTATCATCGTCCTCTGTCCTCCGGAGCCTCTCGACCGGGGGAAGCGTGCGGCTCGACGATCAGGACGTCCCGGTTCTCGAAGCGGGTGCGGTAGAGGTCGGGGCGGGCGATGAACCCCCGCCAGTAGTCCCGGGTGGGCCGGTCGGGCATGCGCTTGTAGAGGACGATGTAGCGGACGTCGCGGCGGCGTAGGATCTCTGGCACCTCCCCGCTCCCCGGGTTCTCGACAACCCGGAGCACGTCCAGCAGCGGCCCCGGGCCGCCGGGCGGCAGGTCGCGGGGACGGAGGATCTGGCGTCGGGTAAACGACTGCAGGGCGGAGTAGTCACCCATCGCGAGCATCATCCGGCTCGGGACCTGGTTCGCGTGCGGGCTGACCATTATGTTCCCCCCGGTGTTGTGCCGCTCCAGCCACTCCCCCGCGGCGGCTATGCCGGGGGTCATGGTCAGCTGTACG
>JADDKG010000090.1 GCA_020253895.1 Rubrobacter sp. | reverse complement strand
GCTCTGCAGCTTCGAGGATATTGCGAACCTGCCTGCTCTTGGTATCGAGGGCGTAGAGGGTCATGTCCGCCTTCGCCTGCTTGTAGGGACGGGCACGGACCGGGACCAGGTAGCCAGCATCGAGTAGGGCGTCCACCACCGCGATCATCTCTTCGCGGGAGAGCTCCAGCTCGCCGCGCTCGCTCAGCTCGCGCAGACGGCTGAGGATCTCCACCATGGAGGCCGGCTGGCGAAGTTCGGTTATGCTCCTGCAGATAGTGCGCAGCTCGTAGGGGGTGAGATCCTCGGTGAGATCCAACCCCTCCCCGACCTCTCGCCTGCCGTCCGGTTGGGGTTCTTCGGAGGCCAGATCCGCCCCGAGCTGTTCCGGGATCTTCTCGTCTGGCAGGTAGACGTGGAGTTCAAACTCCTCGTCCACCGTCTTCACCAGCCCGCGGCGCTCCGCCTCCACCACGAAGTCCTTGAACTTCTTGAAGCCGTGGTCGCGCTCGTCGAAGGAGCCCATCTGCACGATCATCTGCTGCTTGACCTGGCCGAGCACCCGCGTCTTGTCGGCCTTCTTCAGGGCCTCCACCGCCCGCACCAGCTCCCCGAACGGATCCACCTCCTTCTTCTTCGGCTGGCGCTCGCGGTCGCGGGCCGCCCGGTCCTCCTCCAGCAGCGCGGCGTAGGAGACGAAGTGGTCGGCGGACTCTATAAGGTGGTAGGAGGTGGCCTCAGAGACCCCGATGACGACCACCACCTTGCCCCGGCTCCTGAGGAGGTTCACAAGCGGGATAAAGTCCCCGTCACCGGTAACCAGTACGTAGGTGTCCACCTGCGGGTGGGTGTGCAGAAAGTCCACGCACTCCACCGCGAGCATGACGTCTATGGAGTTGGTCCGGCGCTTCTGGGACTTGCCGCCCGGAAAGTAGCGGGCGGAGATGTAGCGCGGGGAGATCCCGTTGGAGTACAGCGTCGGCGGGGCGTCGCGGAACTCCCCGTCGGTCCAGTCCGCGTAGGCGGTGGCCGAGACGATGCGCCCGTACTCCCGCGCCTTCTCCAGTATCGCCGAGACGTTGGGCTTGGCCCCGTACTCGCTCACCGTCGAGATGTAGATGTTCTCCCAATCTATAAAGATCGCCAGGTCTTCAGGCATGGTATCTTTGCTCTCCCGGTTCTGCAGAAGCCCGGGTCCCGCCGGCGCGGAGCCCGGCCCTTGATATCTCCTCAGACACTGTAGCGGTCGTGGAGCCTTATGGCTGTCTGCGAGAGCGTCTCCTCCTCGAGGACCGCCTCCACCCAGAGCACCCGGTCGCCGTCGTCAAAGTACTCCTCGGGGAGGTCGAAGGCCGCCACCACGGTGAACGGGTCATCGGTGCCGTCGAGCCACACCGAGTACTCGGGCGACTCCATCAGCACCTCGCCGTCGTCGTCGGAGATCAGGATGCGCGCCTTCCACTCCCGGTCGGTGGCGTGCTCGCAGCCCTCGAACTTGGCGTAGACCACGAAGGAGGTGTTTCCCTCCGCGGCGGGCCTGAGCTCGTCCAGGACCCCGAAGAGGGTCAGCTTGCCGTCAAACTCGGTGCAGCTCTCCGCGAGGACCAGCGCCGTGCACTCCACAACCCCTTCGCAGAAATCGCCGTTATCCACGCTTCCTCCCGCCGTTCGCGGCCGGCTCGGGGCTCCCGGTCGCGGAACGCTCCGCTTTCTCCTCCTCCGTTATACCATCCAGCGCCAGCTCGTCCGGCTCCCCCGTCTCGCCGCGGGAGGAGACGACCTTGGCGAGGGCGCTAACCGAGTCTCCCTCCCGGAGGTTCATCACCCGCACCCCCTGCGCGGCGCGCCCCTGCCGGGGGACCGAGTCGCTGTCTATCCTGATGGTAGTACCCATATTGGAGACTATCACGAGCTCGTGCAACCCGGGACGAACCACCTGGACCCCCGCCAGCTTGCCGCGTTCCCCGTTGGCTTTCATGGCGATCACGCCCTGCCCCCCGCGCCCCTGGGGCCTGAACTCGGAGATGGCGGTGCGCTTGCCGAAGCCCTTCTCGGTAACCATGAAGAGGTCCGCCGCTTCGTCGGAGACCACGTCCATGGAGAGCAGGGCGTCGCCGCTTCTGAGGGTGATCCCCTTTACACCGGCGGTGGCCCGGCCCATGGGCCGCACGTCGCCCTGCCGGAAGCGGAGGCCTTTCCCGTCCCGGGTGACGAGGACGACCTCGTCCTCCTCGGAGGCGTGGCGCACGGCGATGAGCTCGTCGCCCCCGGCGAGCTTGATGGCGATGATCCCGTCGTTTTTAAGCGGGGTGTTGTAGTCCGCGAAGGGGGTCTTCTTCACCATGCCCTGCCTGGTGGCGAACAGCAGGTAGTCGGCCTCGTCGAAGTTTCGGGTGGAGATCACGGCGGCTATCCGCTCGTCCTGGGCGAGCGGCAGCAGGTTCGCCACGTGGCGGCCCTTGGCCGTCCGGCCCATCCGCGGCAGCTGGTGGACCTTCAGGCGGTAGACCTTGCCCTTGTTGGTGAAGAAGAGCATGTAGTGGTGGGTCGTGGTGATAAAGAGGTGCTCGATGTAGTCGCCCTCTTTCAGCTCCATCCCGGCGACGCCCACGCCGCCCCGGCCCTGCTTGCGGAAGGAGCCTATGGGCACGCTCTTGAGGTAGCCCTCGTGGGAGATGGAGATCACCACCTCCTCCTCGGCGATGAGGTCCTCCACCTCGAACTCCGCCCCCTCCTGGGCGGTGATGGCCGTTCTGCGCTCGTCGGCGTAGGCGGCCTTTATCTCGAGCAGCTCCTCCTTGATGATCCCGTAGACCTTGGACTCGTCGGCGAGCACGCCCTCCAGGTACTCGATCTTCTCCACGAGATCCCGGTGGTCCTGCTCCACCTTTCTCCGCTCCAGGGCGGTGAGCCGCTGCAGCCTGAGGTCCAGGATGGCCTGGGCCTGGCGCTCGGAGAGCCTGAACCGCTTTACCAGGTTCCTGCGGGCGGTCTCTACGTTGCGGGAGCGCCGGATGGTCTCCACGACCTCGTCCAGGTTGGAGAGCGCGATGAGAAGCCCCTCCAGGATGTGGGCCCTGGAGCGGGCCCGCTCCAGCTCGTGGCGGGTCCTGCGGGTGACGACCTCAAACTGGTGGGCGATGTAGTGCCGGAGGGCCTCCTTGTAGGAGAGGGTCTTCGGCACCCCGTCCACCAGCGCAACCACGTTAACCCCGAAGCTCTGCTGCATCTGGGTGTGCTTGAACAGGTTGTTCAGCACCACCTTGGGGACCGCCTCGCGCTTGAGCTCGATCACGATCCGCATCCCGCCTCGGTCCGACTCGTCGCGCAAATCGGCGATGTCAGAGATCTTCCGGTCCTTAACCAGCTCGGCGATCTTCTGCAAGAGCTGCGCCTTGTTGACCTGGTAGGGCAGCTCGGTGACGACGATCTGGGTCCTGTTACCCTTTATCTGCTCGGTGTGGGCCTTGGCCCGCACCCGCACCGAGCCCCGGCCGGTGCGGATCGCCTCCCGGATGCCGCGGGTGCCCACCACTATGCCGCCGGTTGGGAAGTCCGGACCCTTTATGTAGCGGGCCAGCCTCTCATCATCGAGGTCCGGGTCGTCGATCAGGGCCACCGTGGCGTCGATCACCTCGCCGAGGTTGTGCGGCGGGATCTTGGTAGCCATCCCGACCGCGATCCCGTCGGCCCCGTTGACCAGCAGGTTCGGGAACCGGGCGGGAAGCACCTCCGGCTCCCGCTGGCTCTCGTCGAAGTTGGGGACGAAGTTGACCGTGTCGGCGTTTATGTCCCTGAGCATCTCGGTGGCGATCCGGGTGAGACGGGCCTCGGTGTAGCGCATGGCCGCCGCCGGGTCGCCGTCTACGCTCCCGAAGTTCCCCTGCCCGTCCACCAGCGGGTGGCGCATGGAGAAGTCCTGGGCGAGACGCACCAGCGTGTCGTAGACCGCAGCGTCCCCGTGCGGGTGGTACTTACCGATGACCTCGCCGACCACCGTCGCGCTCTTGCGGTAGGGGCGGTTGGGCTGCAGTCCCAGGTCGTGCATCGCGTAGAGCACCCGGCGATGCACCGGCTTGAGGCCGTCCCGCACATCGGGAAGCGCGCGCGAGACGATGACGCTCATCGCGTACGACAGGAACGAGGAGCGTATCTCGTCCTCTATCGAGTGCGGCTGGATGTTGCCCGAGAAGGTGTCAAGCATCTATGTTCTTCGCCTCCCTGGCGTTCGCCTCTATAAACGCCTTGCGCGGCTCTACCTTGTCCCCCATGAGGGCGGTAAAGAGCTCGTCGGCGGTGGCCGCAGAGTCGATGGTGACCTGCAGCAGCGTCCGGTTGGCGGGGTCCATGGTGGTCTCCCACAGCTGCTGCGGGTTCATCTCCCCAAGGCCCTTGAAGCGCGAGACGGTGACGCTCCCGTCGGCCCGGAGCCGCCGCAGGGTCTCCTGCAGCTCGGCGTCGCTGTAGACGTAGATGTCGCGCCGGTTGTGGGTGATCTTGTAGAGCGGCGGCTGGGCGATGTAGACGTACCCGGCCTCGATGAGCTCGGGCATGTTCCGGTAGAGGAAGGTCAACACCAGCGTCCGGATGTGGCTGCCGTCCACGTCGGCGTCGGTCATGATGACGATCTTGTGGTAGCGGGCCTCCTCGATGTTGAAGGAGTCGCCCACCCCGGCCCCGATCGCGCTGATCATGGCCTGTATCTCGGCGTTGCTGAGGACCTTGTTTATGTTGGCCTTCTCCACGTTGAGGATCTTGCCGCGCAGCGGCAGGATGGCCTGGAAGTTGCGGTCCCTCCCCTGCTTGGCAGAACCCCCGGCAGAATCACCCTCCACGATATAGAGCTCGCTCCTCGCCGGGTCCTTGGAGGAGCAGTCCGCGAGCTTGCCCGGGAGCGTTGAGC
>JADDKG010000009.1 GCA_020253895.1 Rubrobacter sp. | reverse complement strand
TACGCCCTGGCGCCCCGCCGCTCGTAGAGCAGCTGGTCCGTACCGGTCTTCATATGGCCTCCCTCTCCTCTAGCTCGGCTATCTTCTCCTCAGAATACCCGAGCCGGAGCAGCGTCTCCCGGGTGTGCTCCCCGAGCAGCGGGGCCGCCCGCCGCACCGCCCCCGGGGTCTCGCTGAGCTTGACCGGGATCCCGAGCCCCCTCACCGTCCCCTCCACGGGGTGCTCCATCTCGACCATCATCCCGCGCGCCAGGGTGTGCTCGTCCTCGAAGACCTGCTTGTAGTTGTAGATGGGGCCCGCCGGGAAACCGGCCTCGAGCAGCACCTCCATCCACTCGTCGGTCGTCCTCTCCTTCAGGGTGGCCTCCAGCTCGGCGGCCAGCTCCTCCCGGTTGGCCATCCGCCGCTCGTTGGTGGAGAACCGCTCGTCCTCTATGAGCTCCTCGCGGCCTATGGCGGTGCAGAGCCGCTTCCAGAGCCGCTGGTTGTTCGCCCCGACGTTGATGTAGCCGTCGCGGGTCCTGAGCGCCTGGTAGGGGGCGGTGAGGCGGTGGGCCGAGCCGAAGGGCTGCGGGATGCGCCCGGTGGCCCAGAGCTCGGCGGTCTCCCAGATGGAAAGCGCGAGCGCCCCCTCAAAGAGGGAGGTGTCTATGTACTGGCCGCGCCCGGTCCGCTCGCGGGCGACGTAGGCGGTGAGGATGCCGAAGGCGCAGAACAACCCCGCCGAGAGGTCGCCTATGGGGACGCCGCACTTTACCGGCGGGCGTCCGGGCTCTCCGGTGACGCTCATCACCCCGGACATCCCCTGGGCGATGAGGTCGTAGCCGGCCCGCATAGCGTAGGGCCCGGTCTGCCCGAAGCCGGAGATGCTGGCGTAGATGAGGCGCGGGTTGATCTCTTTTAGCGTCTCGTAGTCTATGCCGAGCTTCCGGGTGACCCCGGGACGGAAGTTCTCGACCAGAACGTCGGCCTCCCGGGCGAGCCTGTAGAAGATCCCGCGGGCCTCCTCGTCCTTGAGGTTGAGGGTCACGCTCTTCTTGTTGCGGTTGACGGCGAGGAAGGCCGCGGTGTCCTCCCCCTTCATGGTGAAGCCCATGGAACGGCGGGCCTGGTCCCCGGTCCCCGGCGGCTCGACCTTCGTAACGTCGGCCCCCATGTCCGCCAGGAGCTGGCAACAGAACGGGCCGGCCATCACCTGGGTGAGATCGAGGACCTTCAGCCTCTCCAGCGGTAGCAAAGGCTCTAACCTCCTTCCGGATCTCGGGTCTGTCCACTGCCTGCTGCAAAACGCCCGGCCAGCACCCTGGCCCCCCGGACGAGCAGCGGGCCCATCAGGACCAGCGCCGCCAGGGCGAAGAGCGCGAGCGCTATGGGCCTGTGCAGGAAGATGGTGAAGTCCCCCCCGCTTATGGAGGAGGTCTGCACCAGCGACTTCTCGAAGAGCTCGCCCAGGATGAGGCCGAGGATCACGGGGGCCGCCGGGTAGTCGTAGCGCTTCATGAAGTACCCGATGACCCCGAAGGCGAAGGCGATCCAGACTCCCCACATCCGGTTCTCGATGGCGTAGGCCCCCACAAAGCACAGCAGCAGGATGAGCGGGTAGAGGACGCCGTAGGGCAGCCGCAGGATGGAGGCGAAGACCGGGGCGAGCGGCAGGTTCAGGAGGAGCAGGATGACGTTGCCGATGTAGAAGGAGGCTATGAGGCCCCACACGAGCTGGGGCTGCTCCTCCAGCAAGAGCGGCCCGGGCTGTATCCCGAAGATGAGGAACGCCCCGAGCAGCACGGCGGTGGTCCCGGAGCCGGGGATGCCGAGGGTGAGCGTGGGGACGAAGGCCCCGTTGACGGCGGCGTTGTTGGCCGCCTCCGGCCCGGCGACCCCCTCTATGGCCCCCTTGCCGAACTCGTCCCTGTGCTTCGAGAAGCGTCGCTCCACGTCGTAGCTGAAGAAGGAGGCGAGCGTCGCCCCCGCTCCGGGTATGACCCCCATCACGAACCCCAGGATGCCGCTACGCATGATGGGCACCCGCGAGCGCCGCCAGTCCTCCCGGGTAAGCAGCATGTCCCGGAAGCGGGTGCGGATGGGCTCGGCACCGCCCCGCCTCACCGCCGACATCACCTCGGCCACCGCAAAGAGACCGATGACCACCTCCAGAAACCCTATGCCCCCCAGGAGCTGCACGTTGCCGAAGGTGAACCGCTCCACGCCGGTCTGCGGGTCCAGGCCGATGGTGGCGAGCGCGAGCCCGAAGGCCGCCATGGCGAGCCCCTTGGTCCTGGAGGTCCCGGTGAAGCCGATTATCCCGGCGAAGCCCAGGACCATGAGGG
Organism: Rubrobacter sp.; assembly: GCA_020253895.1. Lineage (GTDB taxonomy): Bacteria > Actinomycetota > Rubrobacteria > Rubrobacterales > Rubrobacteraceae > Rubrobacter_B. Next base: position 179 of record JADDKG010000009.1, on the reverse strand, counting down.
CGACCATCTCCGGAGGCCCGAACCGGAGGGCGAAGGAGGCGAAGATGGGGGCGAGGGTCATCAGGAACACTATGCTTATGGTTCCCGCGAGGAAGGAGGCTATGGCGGCTATGGCGAGCGCGGGCCCGGCGCGTCCCTTGCGGGCGAGCCTGTAGCCCTCGATGGTGGTGACGACGGTC
>JADDKG010000089.1 GCA_020253895.1 Rubrobacter sp. | reverse complement strand
GTGCGCGATGACGTGGCCGTGCTCGTCGCCCGGGTCCAGGACCCTCCCGATAAGGTGTAAGGAGGGGCAGGCTCTGCTAACCTGAAACCCATACAAGGAGGAGCATCCTTCGGGGGAAGGAGGAGCAGGCCATGAGCATCCGGGAGTACCGCGAGTTCTACCGCCGGTCCATCGAGGACCGGGAAGGCTTCTGGGCCGAGCAGGCACGGCTCGTTGACTGGCAGCAGCCCTGGGAAAGGGTGCTGGACTTCTCCCGGCCGCCGTTCGCCAGGTGGTTCCCCGGCGGGCAGACCAACCTGTGCCACAACGCGGTGGACCGCCACCTGGAGGAGCGGGGGGACCAGCGGGCTCTGGTCTACATCTCGACCGAGACGAACGAGGAGCGCCACTGCACCTACCGTGAGCTCTACGCCGAGGTCAACACCTTCGCCGCTGTGCTCAAGGGGCTCGGCGTGGGCCGGGGCGACAGGGTGGTCATCTACATGCCGATGATGCCGGAGGCGATCTTCGCGATGCTCGGGTGCGTGAGGATCGGGGCCATACACTCGGTGGTCTTCGGCGGGTTCGCGGCGGACAACCTGGCCAAGCGCATAGACGACGCGAAGCCCAAGGTTCTCGTTACCGCCGACGCCGGGATGCGCGGCGGGAACGTCATCCGCTACAAGCCGCTCGTAGAGAGGGCTCTTGAGGTGTCCGGGCACCCGCCGGAGCGGGTGGTGATCTGCGACCGGGGCATCGACCGCGGTATGCGGCTGGTGTCCGGCAGAGATCTGGACTACGCAGACCTCCGGGCGGAGCACGCCGGCGAGGAGGTTCCGGTGGAGTGGGTGGACTCCACCCACCCGAGCTACATCCTCTACACCTCCGGGACCACCGGCACCCCGAAGGGGGTGCAGCGGGACACCGGCGGGCACGCGGTGGCACTGACAGCGTCCATGCGGCACATCTTCGCCACCAACCCCGGCGAGACCATGTTCACTGCCTCGGACATCGGGTGGGTGGTCGGCCACTCGTACATCGTCTACGGCCCGCTGATGTACGGGCTGACCTCCGTAGTCTACGAGGGGCTCCCGATCCGTCCGGACCCCGGCATCTGGTGGAAGATCGTGGAGGAGCACGGGGTGCAGACGATGTTCACCTCACCCACGGCGATCCGGGCGCTGCGCAAGCAGGATCCGGATTACATGCGCCGCCACGACACCTCATCGCTGCGGAACCTGTTCCTAGCGGGCGAACCGCTGGACGAGCCGACCTCGCGCTGGGCTTCGGAGTCGCTGGGGGTGTCGGTGCGCGACAACTACTGGCAGACGGAGACGGGCTGGCCGATCCTGAGCAGCTTACTTCCCGGGCTCGAGGATGAGCCGGTCGTTGCGGGTTCGGCCGGCTTCCCCTGCTACGGCTACGACGTCTGCCTGATGCACGAGCAGACCGGCGAGGAGGTCGGGCCCGGCGAGCGCGGGATACTGGTGATCCGGGCGCCGCTTCCGCCGGGGTGCATGTCTACGGTGTGGGGCGACGACCGGCGGTTCGTCGAGACCTACTTCTCTAACTTCCCGGATAGAAACCTCTACTCGACCTTCGACTGGGGGGTGCGGCGGGAGGACGGCCGCTACTTCATCATGGGGAGGTCCGACGACGTGATCAACGTCGCCGGCCACCGCCTGGGAACCCGGGAGATCGAAGAGGCCATAAGCGACCACCCGGAGGTCGCCGAGGCGGCGGCCGTGGGGGTGGCCGACGAGTACAAGGGACAGGTGGTCTACGCCTTTGTGGTCCCCAAGGACTCCCGGCGGGTGGAAACCGAGGAGGGCAGGAAGGAGCTGGAAAGCTCGGTGCGCGAGATAGTGGCGAGCAAGGTCGGCCCCATAGCCCGCCCCGCCGCTGTGTACTTTGTGGAGGCGCTACCCAAGACCCGCTCGGGCAAACTGCTCCGGCGCGGCATCCAGGCCCTCGCCGAGAGCCGCGACCCCGGAGACCTCTCCACCATAGAGGACCCCGCAGCCCTGGACGCCGTCCGCTCGGCGGCCCAGAGCAGAGCCTAGCCGGAAAAACAGCCCGGCTACCCCAGGTAGCCGGGCTCTCCTCCCCAAGCCGTGCGCTTCCCCACCGCGACGAGCGGATGGGGTGGACCGGGGATATCAACGTGTTCGCGCCCACCGCCGCCTTTAACATGGAGGTAGCCCGCTTTCTCGGCATCAAGTGGCTGCGCGGCCTGCGTGATGGCCAGCGGCCGGACGGCGCCTTCACCGATGTGGCGCCCTACGTCCCGATCGTGGGCTGGGGCGTGGCCGGGTGGGGGGACGCGGGGGTGACCGTGCCGTGGACCGTCTGGACGCGCTACGGCGACCGGAGGGTCATAGAGGAGAACTACGAGGCCATGGCCCGCTGGATCGACTACCTTGAGGCCAACAGCACGGGTTACCTGCGTCCCCCCGAAGGCTACGGAGACTGGCTCAACGTCAACGACGAAACACCGAAGGACGTCATCGCCACCGCCTACTTCGCCCACAGCGCCCGTCTGCTGTCCGAGATGGCCTCGACGATCGGTAGGGAGGATGACGCCCGGAGGTACCGGGAGCTGTTCGAGAACGTCAGGGCGGCCTTTAACCGGGCGTACGTGGATGCCGGCGGCCGGCCGGCGGCCGGATAGCGGGCGACACCCAGACGGCCTACGTCCTGGCGCTGCACATGGATCTGCTGCCGGAGGGGAAGCGGGAACCCGCCGCCCGCCGCCTCGTCTCACATATAGAGGAGCGCGGCTGGCACCTCTCGACGGGTTTTCTGGGCACCCCGCACCTGCTGCCGGTGCTCACCGAGGCGGGGTACGCAGACGTTGCCTACCGGCTGCTGAACCAGCGGACGTTCCCCTCGTGGCTGTACGAGGTGGAGCGGGGCGCCACCACGACCTGGGAGCGGTGGGACAGCATCAAGCCCGACGGCAGCTTTAACGATCCGGCGATGAACTCCTTTAACCACTACGCCTACGGCGCGGTAGGCGACTGGCTGTACCGTTACGTGGCCGGGATCTCGCCCGCAGAACCGGGCTACAGGCGCATCCGGATCCAACCCCACCCCGGAGGGGGGCTGAACTTCGCCAGAGCAAGCCACGACTCCCCTTACAGGAGGATCCTGAGCGAGTGGAGGATCCGCGGCGACGGGTTCAGGCTGCGGGTCTCCATTCCTCCGAACACGACCGCCACCGTCTGCGTCCCCGCCCGCGACCCGAGGGAGGTCAGGATCTCTCCCCGCCTCCCCCAGGCAGGGCCTCCACAGCTCGAGAACGGCTGCGCGCTCTTCGAGGTTGGCTCGGGAGATTACGAGTTCCGCGCCCGGCTTCCCGGCTGACCCGGCAAAACACCCCAAACGGCCTCCCGAGGCGGGAGTCCCGCGATGGAGACGCCCGCCTCGGCGCTTGCGCGGGCCTCCCGGATCTGCTTGCAATGATAGAAGATGAGCGAAAAGGGGTTCGTTTGGGGAAAAACACACAAAAAATCATCGAGGAGACGGCCGCTGGTTCCCGAGGAGCGCCGGGAGAGGATCGCGCGGCTCGTCGAGGAGTCGGGCAGCGTAAAGGTTGCCATGCTAGCCTGAATTATTCATGAGCGAGTTCCGGGTCTGCTGAGGAGAGCACGTGCCAGAGGCGTTGGCCCGGGTGCCCCGAGGCCAGATGCAGGCGTACCTTCGTGAGCATCTGGCCTACCCTGCCACCGATCTTACTGAGTGAGAGTCGAAGCGTGTCCAGCTGCATTCGCCTCACGCCCACCTCAACCAGCTTCCTACGTAAAGCGTCCAT
>JADDKG010000088.1 GCA_020253895.1 Rubrobacter sp. | reverse complement strand
GATGTACGCCATGATACCTCTGGCTTACTTTGTGGTCTTCCGGACCCCCTTCGGGCTGCGGCTGCGGGGGACCGGCGAGGCCCCGGAGGCGGTGGATACCGCCGGGGTGAGCGTCGCCAGGATGCGCTACTACGGGGTGGCCCTCTCGGGTTTGCTGGCCGCCCTCGGCGGGGTCTACCTCTCCATGGGTATACTCTCGGCGTTTACGGAGGGGATGACCAGCGGGAGGGGGTTTATCGCGCTGGCGGCCCTGATCTTCGGCCGCTGGAACCCGATCGGGGCGGCAGGAGCGGCCTTTCTCTTTGGGCTGGCCCAGGCGTTTATCTTCCAGGCCCCGCAGGACGTCATCCCGCTGGAGTTCCTGCAGATGATCCCCTACCTGCTGACGATCGTGGTGCTCGCGGGCTTCGGGGGACGGGCGGTGGCCCCGGCGGCGATCGGGAGGCCCTACCGCAAGGAGTAGATCCTTGATCTAACCGGCCGTGATGGCGGCCACCCGTCACGAGCAGCAGTATCAGGCTTACGCTCAGCATGAGAAGCCCTGCAAGCCGCATCCTGCCTCCTTTCCCGCTCCTGCCGTGGCGGGGCCGGAGCCGGCGGGCCGGAGGGGATGAGCCCGCCGGCTTCCCGGGGTCCCGGCGCGAAGCGGCGCCGGTAACACCCTCTCACATGCTCCGGTGCGGTCCGTCATCCGGTTGGTGGAGATACTCCGGCCTAAGGTATGATTTGCCCGGCGGCCGGGTTGTGGCCCGGGGGCCCTGTCTGAGATCATCTGCTCTGCAGGGGACCGGCTACCACGGCGAGCATCGGGAGGTTTCGGAGAGATTCCCCGCGGCTTCGTGAAGAGGGCGTCCGGACGGCCACCGGGACCGCCGGTGAGGTGGCGGCCGGTGCTCGTGGCCGGGGTGTGTGCCGGCCTGCTCTCCTACGTCCTGTCGGTGTTCCTGATCAGCCTGTACGCCGCCACCGGCGCGATAGCCGGGGCGCTGGGCGTGGCCCGGGAGATGGGGGCGGGCCGGTTCGGCCTGCTGATGGCGGACTACGGGATGCCGCTCCTGTTCGTGCTGCTGGTGATCCCGGCCTCCCTTCTGGTGGGCCGCCGGACGGGAGGCCCGGGCCTCCTGCACGGGGCGCTGACCGGCCTTGTTGCGGCCGCCACGCACCAGGCGGTTGGCCTGCTCTTCGGCCCCCCTGACCCGAACGAGCTCCTGATCTACCCCGCCCTCGGCCTCGGCGGCGGGTTGCTGGGCGGTGCCCGCGGCTGGGCCGCCCGCTCGGGCGAGCAGGCGTTGCACGACGCCAACCGGGCCCTGTCCGCCTCCCGCAACGCCCGCCAGGTGGCCGCCGCCCTCGGGGAGAACCTGGCGGGTTCCGGGGTGACCGGCCTCTGCCTCTGGTCCTGCCCCGGCGACGGACCGGCGCGGCCGCTCGGGGAGTGGGCGCCCGCCGGCTCTCCCGCCGGGATTCCGCCGGACCCTTCCTCCTGGGCCGGACGGCCCTCCGGCCCGCTCAGGATCTCGCCCTCCGCCCTGCCCCCCGGGGAGCGCTCCATTCTGGAGAGCAGGGGTGTGGGGTCGTTGCTCGTGCTGCCGCTCCTGGCTCCCGGAGGGAGGTTCCGCGGCCTCATGACGGTCGCCTCCCGCCGGCGGTTGGGCTTCTCACGGTCCGACCTGCGCGTCTGGAGCACCGCCGCCAGGATGGCCGCCCTAGCCCTGGAGAACCTGCACCTCGTGGAGCAGGCCCGGCGCGCCGGGCGCCGGGCCGGGGTGCTCGAGGAGCGCCAGAGGCTGGCGCACGAGATCCACGACACCCTCGCCCAGGGCTTTACGAGCATCGTCACCAACCTGGAGGCCGCCGAAGGCGCCCTGAAGCGCGACCACTCCGCCCTCCGGAGGCACCTGGACCAGGCCCTGGCCGTCGCCCGGGAGAGCCTCTCCGAGGCCCGGCGGCTGGTGTGGGCCCTCAGGCCGGAGCCCCTGGAGGACGCCCCGCTCCCCGAAGCTCTGCGGCGGCTGGCGGAGCGCTGGTCCTCCTCGTCCGGAGTGCCGGCGGAGGTCTTCGTCACCGGGGAGCCCCGCTCCCTCCCGGCGGACTCGGAGGTGACCCTGCTGCGGGTGGCACAGGAGGCCCTCGCCAACGTCCGCAAGCACGCCCGGGCCGGGCGGGTCGCCATAACCCTCTCCTACATCGGCGACCGGGTGGTGCTGGACGTCCGGGACGACGGTGTGGGCTTCGATCCCTCGTCGCTGCCGCCCGGGACCGGCGGCAGCGGCTTTGGCCTGAGGTCGATGCGCGAGCGGGTCGGCCGGGCAGGCGGCACGCTCTCCGTCGAGAGCGCCCCCGGGGAGGGTACCGCCCTCTCCGCCGAGGTGCCGGTCCGCCTCGTGGCCGAACGCGTGGGGGGCGCGGGGTGAGCCGGATCTCGAGGGTGGGCGTCCTGATCTGTGACGACCACCCGGTGGTCCGTACCGGGCTGAACGGGATGCTCTCCGGCGAGCCGGACCTGGAGGTCCTGGGGGAGGCGGCCAACGGCCGGGAGGCCGTGGAGCTGGCTCGCGCCCTGCATCCGGATCTGGTGCTAATGGACCTCCGCATGCCCGAGATGGACGGGGTGGCGGCGACCGAGAGGATACTCGCCGAGCGCCCGCAGACCCGGGTGCTGGTTCTGACCACCTACGACTCGGACGCGGACATCCTCCGCGCCGTGGAGGCGGGGGCCAGCGGCTACCTGCTCAAGGACACCCCGCGCGAGGAGCTGTTCGCCGCGATCCGCGCCGCCATGGAGGGGGAGTCGCCGCTGGATCCCGCCGTGGCCGGCCGGCTGATGCGCCGGGTGCGGACCCCGCCCGAGAACGCCCTGAGCGGCCGCGAGATAGAGGTGCTGAACCTGGTCGCCCAGGGTGCGAGCAACCGCGAGATAGCCCGGCGGCTGTGGATCAGCGAGACCACCGTGAAGACCCACCTGCTGCACATCTATGAGAAGCTGGGGGTCGCCGACCGCACCGCGGCGGTCACCGCCGCCCTGAAGCGGGGGATCATACAGCTCTAGAGGGAGCGCTTTATGAGGCGGGCGGCGAGCAACAGCAGCACCGCCCCGAAGGGCAGGAGGACCACCCGGATGCCTCCGGTGTCGGGGAGCTCGGTTATCCCGGCGGCCGGGGGGGCCGCCGCGGGGACCTGGGCGCTCGCCGGCGGCTCGTCCCCGCCGCCGAGCGCCGAGACGTAGGAGCCCGCTCCCCGCACCGCCCCGGAGCGCTCGCCGACCAGCCTCCCGGTCACGTCTATGATGAGGTCCCTGCCGGCCATGGTCGAACCGGCGGCTTCCGCGGCACCGTACCCGTACTGCTCTTCGGCCGGCCGCGCGGAAGGGGCCTCCCCCTGCTGCGCGAGGGCGGGAACGGCGCACACCAGCAGCCCCACCAGCGCCGTAAGCATCGCAAGCTTCCTCATAGCGCCTCCTCCCGGCGCCAAGCGCGCCGGGCGCTAGCCTCCAGCCACCGCTTAACACATCTTAACTTTTCGGCGAGCACTTTGGAAGCTCAGAAGCCAGATCTCCCCCGCTCCCCCCGTTCGGGGGCGGCCGCCTCCCCCAGCAGCGCCTGAGGCTCCACCTCCAGGCCCTCCGCAAGCTTGCGCACCGTGCTCGGATAGGCCCGGCGTTTGCCCGTCTCAAGCTTGGAGATCGTATCCCGCGCCACCCCACTGCGCCGCGCCAGCTCCTCCTGGCTCATCACCGCCCGCAGCCTGAGATCCCGCAGATGCGGCAGCTCCATCTCCCACCCCCGTTAAAAGACCACAAACAAGTTGCTAAAACGCAACAGCAATGTTACCGTCTCACAGTATAGCCTGCCCTGGGAGCGACGGGCATCTGGACGGGAGGAGGAAATCGAGGAGGGGCTTTCGCGGAGATGATACTCACCCACGAGTACATCCGGCACCGGTCGGGCTACGCCTTTGGGGCGGGGTGTTGTTGGATCCGGATCTACAGGGGAGAGCCGGGAGACGCTCCGGTGGTGATCTGCGAGGAGGTACCGGGCAGCGGGGCGAGCGTCTCCGAGATGTCCTCCCAGCTGGCCGCCGAGGTGATCCGGGACCACTTCGCCGGCGGGCTCCCGGATCTGCCGCGACCGCTGCTCTGGGTAGAGCGCCTTCCCGCCCGCCGGGGGCGGGGTGAGCGGTACTATCTGCTGACCTTCCCCTCCTACACCCCCAGGCCGGAGGCACCGGGGTTCATAAGGCGGGTCACGTTGGGCCCTCCCGAGCGTGAGCCGCTACATCCCCGGGAGGTCGGCATCCTCACCAGCGGGGCCCCTTTGCCGTAAGTCCGTGGGAGAGATTCCGGCGTCACCACGGACGAGGGTGTATTAATATCTTCCCGGGTTATCCTGCGGAGGAGAGGTGGAGCCGGCCGGAAGCTTCCTCAAGATGCTCCTGCGGCGCCCGCCCCGTCACCTGCTCGGCGACGAGGACGGGCCGGAGGCGCGTCCCAGGGGCCCCTTGTTCCCGCGTCCGGTGATCCACGCGCTTCTCGCCACGTTCGTGGGGTTCTCCATGCTCACCTTCGACTGGTTCGGGCTGCTGCTTCTAAACTCCGGTGGGGTCTTCGAGCAGATCGGGGCGCTCAACGCCCTGCGGGTCACCGCCGTCCTCATGGCGGGCATCGCCGTGCCCTCTGTGCTGCTCATGATCCACTACCGCCGCCTCTACACCTACACCTCGAGCGAGAACGTGTTCTTCGCAATTACCTTCTCCCTCTCCTTCATGATGGGGTTGCCCTGCGGGCTGGTGGGGTTTCTGGGGTAGTGGTTTCCTCACGGGCGGCGATGCCACCCGGCGAGGCTCCCCCTCCAGGGCGTCCGAGCGAGGGCCGGGGTCGATCCCGGAGCCGCCCCTGCCCGCCGTCTTGCGGCAGGCGCTGCAGCGGTACACGAAGGGGTGTGGTTCGGGTGAGTCCGGGTGGAAGCGGGCGGCCCCGCAGCGACAGCTTCCCCCGATCGGCAGGAGAGAAACTTTTTCCGGAAGACCGCCGGGAGGCGCCGGCGGAGGCTAGCCCACGTCAGGAGGAGTTGCCCTCCAGCCCCTGCTGGAGAGCCTCCCAGGCCAGGGTGGCGCACCGGATGCGGGAGGGGTACTGGATAACGCCCTTCAGCGCGGCGAGGTCGTCCCCCTCGGGGAACTCCTCCTCCCCGGTCATCATACGCTTAAAGCGTGAGATCTCCGCCCGCGCCTCCTCGCGGCTCCTGCCCCGGAGCCGCTCGGTCATCATAGAGGCCGAGGCCTGCGAGATGGAGCACCCCCGTCCGGTGAACCTCAGGTCGGCGATCCGCTCCCCTTCGTCGAGGGCGGCGTACACCGTCACCTCGTCGCCGCACAGGGGGTTGAGGAGGTGCTTCTCGATGTCCGCGCCCCCCCGCT
>JADDKG010000087.1 GCA_020253895.1 Rubrobacter sp. | reverse complement strand
CGCGTCGCCTAACGGCCGCAGCAGCACGCCCTCGGCGAGCGCGTACTCCGCGAGTTGGCGCCCCACGGGCGCGAGGTACCCGGCCGCGCCGCCGTCGAGCGCGGGAACCCGGTCGGCGACCGGGAGGCTGCCGGGGAGGCCTCCGACCTGTCCCCCGCGGCCACCCTCCGGGCCGCCGCCCCCCACCAGGCGGGGCGCGGGAGAGAGGGGGCCGGGCTCGTGCTGCGCCCGGAGGATCTGCGCCGGAGGGTGCGCGAGGGTAGGGAGGGGAACCTGCTGGTCCTGGTGGTGGACTCCAGCGGCTCCATGGCCGCCCGCAGCCGGATGTCCTCGGTGAAGGGGGCCGTCCGGGCGCTGCTCGAGGACGCCTACCGGCGCCGCGACCGGGTGGCGGTGGTCTCCTTCCGGGGGGAGAAGGCGGACCTCCTCGTCCCGCCCTCCTCCGGGGCGGAGCTCGCCGCCGCCCGGCTGGAGGAGCTCCCCACCGGGGGCCGCACCCCGCTCGCGGCCGGTCTCGGGCTGGCGGCGGAGACGATCCTGCGGGAGCGGGGCCGCGAGGGGGAGCGCCGGCCGCTGCTCGTGGTCCTCACCGACGGGCGGGCCACCGCGGGGGAGGACCCGCTCGCCGCGGCCCGGCGGCTGCGGGAGCAGGGGATCGCCTCCGTGGTGGTAGACACCGAGGCCGGCCCCGTCCGGCTGGGGCTCGCCGGAGAGCTCGCGGAGGCGCTCGGGGCCCGCTACCTGAGGCTGGAGGAGCTCGAGAGGGAGAGGAGGAGCGCGTGAACCCGGAGAACAGGCCGCCGCGTGAGGAGCGGCTCAGGCGGCGCTCCCGGCGCGAGCGGCCGCTGCTCGTGGTGAACACCGGCGAGGGCAAGGGCAAGAGCACCGCCGCCTTCGGCATCATGCTGCGCGGCTGGGCCCGCGGCTACCGCATCGGGGTCTACCAGTTCGTCAAGAGCAGCAAGTGGAAGGTGGGGGAGCAGAAGGCCGCCGCGGCCCTGGGGAACATCGACTGGTTCAAGATGGGCGACGGCTGGACCTGGACCGTGAAGGATATCGAGCACTCCGCCGACCTCGCCCGGGAGGGCTGGGAGGAGGTCAAGCGGCGCCTCGCCGACGAGACCTACGACATGCTCATCCTGGACGAGTTCACCTACCCCATGAGGTACGGCTGGGTGGACACCGGGGAGGTTGTTGAGGTCCTCAAGGGGAGGCCGGGGTTTCAGCACGTGATCGTGACCGGCCGCGGCGCGCCGCAGGAGCTCGTTGAGGCCGCGGACCTGGTGACCGAGATGCGCAAGGTCAAGCATCCTTTCGACGAGGGCTACAAGGGGCAGAAGGGGATCGAATGGTAGACATCCCCCGCATCGTCGTCGCCGGCACCCACTCCGGGGTGGGAAAGACCACCGTCTCCTCGGGGCTCATGGCCGCGCTCCGTGCGGGAGGGATCCGGGTGGCCCCGGTCAAGGTCGGCCCGGACTTTATAGACCCCTCCTACCACACGCTCGCCGCCGGGCGTCCCGGGCGCAACCTGGACCCCTTCCTCTGCGGCGAGGACCTCATCGTGCCGCTCTTTTTGCACGGCGCGCGGGGGGCCGACGTCGCCGTGGTGGAGGGGGTGATGGGCCTCTTTGACGGCAGGAGCGGCGGCGGGGACTTCGCCTCCACCGCCCACGTCGCGCGGCTGCTCCGGGCCCCGGTCCTCCTGGTGGTGGACGCCTCGGCCGTGGCCCGCTCGGCCGCGGCGATGGTCCACGGATACGCGAGCTTCGACCCCCGGGTGAGGGTGGGCGGGGTGATCCTGAACCGGGTGGGCTCCGGAGCCCACGAGCGGATGCTGCGGGAGGCCATAGAGCCCCTCGGCATCCCCGTCCTCGGGGCCCTGCGCCGCGACGGGCGCCTCTCCTCCCCGGAGCGGCACCTGGGGCTCGTCCCCGCCGCCGAGCGCCGCAAGGAGGCCCGGGAGGCCCTGGACCTCCTCGGGGAGGTCCTCGGTCGCCGCCTGGACCTCGGGGGTATCCTGCGCCTCGCCCGCTCCGCCGGGCCGCTGGAGGGGAGGCCCTGGAGCCCGGAGGCCCCGGAGCCGGTCTCGGGCGTGCGGGTCGCGGTCGCCTCCGGTGCGGCCTTCAGCTTCCTCTACCGGGAGAACCTGGAGCTCCTGCGCGGGGCGGGGGCCGAGCTCCTCTTCTTCGACCCCGCCTCCGACAAGGGGCTCCCCGAGGGTGCGGACGCCCTGTACGTTGGAGGGGGCTTCCCGGAGGCCTACGCCGGAGAGCTCGCCGCGAACGGGCCGCTGAAGGAGGAGGTGCGGCGGTTCGCCTCGGAGGGGCGGCCGGTCATAGCCGAGTGCGGGGGGCTTCTGTACCTGGCGCGCAGCCTGGACGGAGAGAGGATGTGCGGCGTGCTGGACGCCGAGGCCCGGATGACGGACCGGCTCACGCTGGGCTACCGGGAGGCCCGGGCGCTCTCCGGCTCGCCGCTGGCGGAGGCCGGGGCTGAGGTGCGCGGCCACGAGTTCCACTACTCCGCGGTGGAGCCTCCGGCCGGGGAGAGCCCGGCCTGGGAGCTTCCGGGGCGGGGGGAAGAGGGGTTCGTGGCCGGCGGGGTGCACGCCAGCTACCTGCACCTCCACTGGGCATCTCACCCGGAGATGCCGCGCCGCCTTCTGCGCTACGCGGCGGGGGTGCGGGCGTGAGCGGGGTGCTCGTCGGGGTCGGGGTGGGGCCCGGGGACCCGGAGCTCCTGACGCTGAAGGGCCTGCGCGCCCTGGAGGAAGCGGATGTGGTTTTTGTCCCGGTGGGGGATGCGGGGGAGCCGGGGCGGGCCGAGGCGGTGGTGCGGGCGCACCTGGGGCCGGGAAGGATAAGGCGGCTCGTCTTCGCCCTCTCGGAGGACGCGGCGGCGCGCGGGCGCAGCCGGAGGGAGGCCGCCCGGCAGGTGGCTGGGCACCTGCGGCGGGGGGAGCGGTGCGCGTTCGCCACCCTGGGGGATCCGAACGTCTACTCCACCTTCACCCATCTCGCGCGGGCGGTGAGGGAGGAGGTGCCGGGAACGGAGGTGCGGACGGTCCCCGGGATCACGGCGATGCAGGATCTGGCCTCCCGCAGCGGCACGGTGCTGGTCGAGGGGCGGGAGCGGCTGGCCCTCCTGCCCTTCACCGCGGGGGAGGGGGCGCTTAAGGAGGCGCTCGGGGGATATGAGACCGTGGTCTGCTACAAGGGCGGGAGCCGCATGGCGGAGGTGCTGCGGGCCGCGGAGGAGGCCGGGCGGCTGGAGGGGGCCGTGTACGGGGCCCGGCTCGGGGTGGAGGGGGAGGAGGTTCTGCCGGCGCGGGAGGTGCGCGGCCGGGAGGCGCCCTACCTCTCCGCGGTGATCTTCTGCCGGAGGGGAGGGGACCTTGCCGGGTAGGGTGTGGTTTATCGGGGCGGGGCCGGGGGCCCCAGACCTGCTGACGCTGCGGGGGGCGCGTCTGATCTCCGAGGCGGATATCGTGGTGTGGGCCAGGAGCCTGGTGCACGAGGGGGTTCTGGAGCACGCCCGGCCCGACGCGGAGATCGTCGAGTCAACCACCATCCCGCTCGAGGGGGTGCGCGAGATCTACGAGCGGGCCGCCGCCGGAGACCTCCGGATCGCCCGGGTCCATTCCGGGGACCCGAGCCTCTACGGGGCGATAATGGAGCAGATAGAGCTCTGCGAGGAGCTCGGGCTCGGGTGGGAGATCGTGCCGGGGGTCTCCTCCCTGGGGGCGGCGGCCGCCGCCCTGGGGCGGGAGCTCACCGTCCCGGAGGTCTCCCAGTCGGTGATCCTGACCCGCCGGGCGACCCGCACCCCGATGCCGGAGAACGAGGGCATAGAGCGCTTCGCCGCCCACGGGACGACCATGGCGATCTTCCTCTCCGCCGCCCGCCCGCGCGGGCTGCAGGAGGAGCTGCTCGCGGGCGGCTACCCGCCGGAGACCCCCTGCGCGGTGGTCTACCGGGCGAGCTGGCCGGACGAGCAGGTCATAGAGTGCCCCTTGAAGGAGCTCGCAGGACGTATCCGGCAGGCCGGCATCAGGCGCCAGGCGCTCATCCTGGTGGGTCCGGCGCTCGCGGCCGGAGGTAGGCGCTCCCGCCTCTACAGCCCAACCTTCTCGCACATGTTCCGCAGGGCCGGGGAGGGGGAGGATGCCCCCCGGGCGTAAGAACCTCAGGGAGCCCTCCATGCCCCCGAGCATGGCCCGGGTCAAGGGCAGGAGGCTCAGGACCGGCTGGACCACCGGCACCTGCGCGGCGGCCGCGGCGAAGGCGGCGGCGAGGGCCCTCGTTACCGGAGAGGCGCAGCGGAGGGTGGACGTGCGGCTCCCCAAGAAGGGCGAGGAGAGGCGGGTGGAGTTCGAGGTCGAGCGGTGCGAGCTGGGGGGGCGGTGGGCCGAGGCCGTGGTGGTAAAGGACGCCGGGGACGACCCGGACGTGACCCACGGGGCCCACCTCACCGCCCGGGTCTCGTGGCGGGAGGAGCCGGGGGTGGAGCTCGAGCGCGGGGAGGGGGTCGGGGTGGTGACCAAACCGGGCCTGGGGCTCCCGGTCGGGGCCCCCGCCATAAACCCGGTGCCGCGGCGCATGATCCTCTACTCCCTCCGGGAGGTGCTCGACCCGCGGCGGCGGGGGGTGCGGGTGGTCATCAGCGTCCCCGGCGGGGAGGAGATGGCGAAGAAGACCACCAACCCCCGGCTGGGGATCGTCGGCGGGATCTCCATCCTGGGGACCACCGGGATCGTACGCCCCTTCTCCACCGCGGCCTGGGCGGCGAGCGTGGTCCAGGCGATAGACGTCGTGGCCGCCCAGGGCGGCGACACCTTCGTGCTCTCCACCGGCGGGCTCACCGAGAGGGCGGCGATGCGCCTGCTGCCGCACCTGGAGGAGGTGTGCTTTATCGAGGTGGGGGACTTCACCGGGAAGGCGGTCCGGCACGCCGCGAAGAGGGGCCTTAAGCGCGGCTTCTTCGTGGGGATGGCGGGCAAGCTGGCCAAGCTCGCCTCCGGGGTGATGATGACCCACTGGACCCGCTCGCGGGTGGACACGGGGCTGCTGGCCCGGATCACCCGCGAGGCCGGGGGGGACGCGCGGCTTGCCGGGGAGGTTGAGAAGGCGAACAGCGCCCGCCACGCCTACGAGCTCTGGCGGGCGGCGGGGCTTGCGGAGGCCCCGCGCCTGGTCTGCGGGCTGGTTGCGGAGAACCTGCGCGAGCACGCGGGGGGCGCCCTGGAGATGCACGCGATCATGGTGGACTTCGGCACCCTGGAGCCCGTGGGGGCGAGCCCGGGGGCGCTGGAGCTGACGGCCTGGAGGGGATGAGCGGGATCTCGGTCATAGGGCTCGACGGGAGGCCGCTCTCTCCGGAGGCCAGGGAGCTTCTGGAGGGGGCCGCGCTCGTGGCCGGCGGCAGGCGGCGCCTGCGGGAGCTCGGGGTGGAGGAGGGGCGGGCGGTCGTGCTTGAGGGGGACCTCTCCGGGGCCCTCGAGCGGGTGGCCAAAGAGAGCGGCCCGGTGGCGGTGCTCGCCTCCGGGGACCCGGGCTTCTTCGGGATCGTGCGCCTCCTCGCCGGGCGCTTCGGGCGGGAGAGGGTGCGGGTCCTCCCGGGGGCCTCCTCGGTCGCGCTCGCCTTCGCCCGGGCCTCCCTCCCCTGGGACGACGCCCTGGTGGTGAGCGCCCACGGCCGGGATCCCCGCCGGGCGGTGAACGCCTGCCGGGCCCACCCCAAGGTGGCGGTCCTCACCTCCCCGGACTTCGGCCCGGCGGAGCTGGCTCGGGAGCTTCTGGGGTGGGAGAGGAGCCTCTTTGTCGCCGAGCGGCTCGGCACCCCGGAGGAACGCTGCTTCTCCGGGAGCGCGGAAGAAGTCGCCTCGGGGGGGTGGAGGGACCCGAACGTGGTGCTCGTTTTGGACGAGGGGCGAGCTCTGGGGCCGAAGCGCTGGGCCGCCGGTGGGCTGGAGAGCCCGGGGGGTTGGGCCCTCCCGGAGGGGGAGTTCGAGCACCGCTCCGCCATGATCACCAAGCCCGAGGTCCGCGCCCTCGTCCTCGCCCGCCTCGGCCCCGGCCCCGGGGACCTCGTCTGGGACGTGGGGGCGGGGAGCGGCTCGGTCGCGGTTGAGTGCGCCCGGCTCGGGGCCGCCGCCATCGCCGTGGAGCGCGACCCCGAGAGCTGCCGGCGCATCCGGCGCAACGCCGCCCGCCACGGGGTCTGCCTCCGGGTTGTGGAGGGGGAGGCCCCAGAGGTGCTCCGGGGCCTCCCGGAACCCGACGCGGCCTTTGTGGGCGGCTCGGGCGGCGGCTTCGAGGAGGTTCTGCGCCTGTGCGCCGCCCGGGCCCGCCGCTGCGTGGTGGTGAGCCTTATCGGGTTGGAGCGGGTGGTCCCCGCGGAGGAGGTCCTGGAGGGGTGCGGGCTGCGGACGGAGACGGTCCTGCTGCAGGCCTCGCGGGTGAAGGGGGTGGGGGCGCTGCACCGGCTCGCGCCGGAGAGCCCAGTCTTCGTGGTGGCGGGGGTGAGGCCGTGATCGCCCTCGTGGCCGCAACCAAGAACGGGCGCCGCAACGCCCGGCACCTGGCCAGAAGCTGGCCCGAGGCCCGCCTCTACGGCGGGAAGCCCAGGGAGGCCGTCCGGAGGGCGTGGGGGGAGTGCGAGGGGCTGGTGCTCTTTATGGCCGCCGGGGCCGCGGTGCGCCTCGTCGCCCCGCTCCTCTCGGACAAGCGGCGCGACCCCGGGGTGGTCTGCGTCGACGACGCCGCCGGGCACGCCATCTCCCTCTGCGGGGGGCACGGGGGAGGGGCGAACGCGCTCGCCCGCAGGGTCGCCGCGGCGCTCGGGGCCAGGCCGGTGATCACCACGGCGAGCGACGTCCTCGGGCACCCCGCGCTCGACTCCTTCGGGGAGCATCTGGGCTTCAGGCTGGAGGAGGGCTCGGACCTCGCCGCTGTGGGGGCCGCGCTCGCCGGCGGGGAGAGGGTGCGCCTTGTCTCCGAGCGCCGGTGGCCGCTCGGCCCGCTGCCGGAGAACGTGGTCCGGTCGGAGGAGATGGAGCCGCCCCTGATCGTGATCTCCGACCGCCTCCTCGAGGTGCCCCGCCCCGCCGCGGTCTACCGTCCCCCCTCGCTCGTCGCCGGGGTGGGCTGCAGCCGGGGGGCGGGGGCGGAGGAGATCCTAGAGCTCCTCCGCTCCACCCTGCGGGGGGCCGCCCTCTCGGAGAGGAGCCTATGCTCTCTGGCCAGCGTGGACGCCAAGCGGGACGAGCGGGGGCTGCTCGAGGCCGCGGAGAGCCTCGGGGTG
>JADDKG010000086.1 GCA_020253895.1 Rubrobacter sp. | reverse complement strand
TGGTCGCCGACGAGATAGACCCCGGTCCGTGCGAAGGTTGCGAAGCGTGGTGTTTGGAATGAGGGAGAGTATTGCTCGACGCGAGGCGTCAAGCAACTTTCCGTCGTCTCTTTATCGAAGACTACGGCTCGAACGTCAGGAGCCCCTAACATCTGCTCAGAGGTATCACTATAATGCGTGCACCTCGCTAGGTAGAGGGCTGAAATTAGTAGATTTGAGAGGAAGCGCCAAGGGATCTTTCCGCTACATAGGAGAATTGTTATTCGTCTGCACGTCTCTCGGCCGGAAGGTAGTAAGCAGCCTCGTTACGCTTGACACGAATACTCGTATAGAATATCTTGCTAGGCGTTCTGTACACCTTAGTATATTTGTTAGAAAACGGATAGGACTCAAAATGCCGCCCGAGCACCTCCACGACCTCCCAATCCTCACGGATACGGCGGTCGCCACTCTGCACACAGAGGCCGATACCTTTGTCAAACTCGGGTTTGACAGTTGACGGCCCTGCTCGGTGCCACGCCGCCCCAAGAACCCGCATGAATCAAGGGGTTTCCATGGGGCGGCGGTTCTTTTGGGCCAAAAGTGTAGTGCCACGTGTATTCGTGAAACACTTGTATGGTAAGCATGAACGTGCTATGATGGTTGTGCCATGTTCATCCGCCAGAAGACCTTCAAGAACAAAGACGGCTCCACCCGCACCTACCTCCAACTCGTCGAAAGCGTGCGCCAGGGCGTCCGCGTCCGTCAGCGGGTGGTCGCCACCCTGGGCCGGCTGGAGGATCTCCAGGACGGCCGGCTCGATGCCCTCATCGAGAACCTGGCCCGCTTCTCTCAGAGCACCTGGCGCCGGCTCGAAGAACAGGCGGAGCGCCTGAACGTCCGCTGGTCCAAGCAGTGGGGTCCGGCGCTGATCTTCGAACGGCTGTGGCGAGAAGCCGAACTGGACAAGGCCTTCGAGGCCCTCCTGCAAGATCGCCAGCTGGCCTTCGACGTGGCCGAGGCCGTCTTCACCATGGTGCTGAACCGCCTCACCGACCCCTGCTCCAAGCGCGGTCTGGTGCGCCAGTGGCTGCAGGGCGTCTACCGGCCCCAAGCCGAGCAGCTGGAGCTGCATCACTACTACCGGGCGCTGGACGTCCTGGCCGAGCATAAGGAAGCCCTCGAAGACCGCCTCTTCGCCCGGGCCCGCGACCTGTTCTGGACCGAGGTCGACGTGGTGATGTGGGACACAACATCCAGCTACTTCGAGGGCGGGGGCCCCGAGAGCTTGGCGGCCTACGGCTATTCCCGGGACAAGCGCCCGGACCGGCCGCAGCTGGTGGTCGGCGTGCTCATGACCCGGGACGGCTACCCCATCGCCCACGAGGTCTTCCCGGGCGACACCGCCGACAAGGCCACGGTGGAGACCGTCCTTGACGCGCTCAAGAGGCGTTTCCACCTACGCCGGGTGATCTTCGTCGCCGACCGGGGCATGGTCAGCCGCCGGATCCTGCGGGCCATCCAGGAGGCGGGGATGGAATACATCGTCGGCATGCCCCTACGCCGGCACCGAGAGGCCGAGGCGGTCTTGAGCCAGCCGGGGCGGTATCGCAAGGTGAACGACCAGCTCCAGATCAAGCAGGTGGTCCACCACGGTCAGCGCTACATCCTCTGCTACAACCCCCTCCAGGCCGAGCACGACCGCCAGGCCCGGGAGGCGGTCCTGGCGCACCTGAAGCAGCGGATCGAGCGCGGCCAAGCCAAGGATCTCCTGCGGAACCGCCTCGTGGCCCGTTACCTCAAGGCCCTGCCCCAGGGTGCGTTGGTGGTCGACACCGATGCCGTGAAGCGGGCGGCCCGCTACGACGGCAAGTACCTGCTGCGGACCAACACCGACCTCGACCCGGAGGCCGTGGTGCGGGCCTACAAGGATCTCTGGCGGGTCGAGCGCGCCTTCCGTACCCTCAAGTCCGCCCTGGACCTGCGGCCCATGTTCCACTGGACGGAGCGGCGGGTGCGGGGGCACGTCATGGTCTGCTTCCTGGCGCTGGTCCTGGAGAGCCTCTTGTTGCGCAAGCTCCGCCAGCAAAACCCCGATGTGAGCTACGAGGACGTGCTCCACGACCTCTCGCAGCTGCACGCCGTGGCGGTGGAGCTGGACGGCGAGGCCTACCTCACCCGCACCGAGCTGGTCGGGCAGGCCTACGAGGCCTTCAAGGCCGTGGGCCTGCGGCCGCCGGCGCGGGTCCAGCCGATGCCACGTCCCGCCACGACCCCCGCCGGGTAGTGTAGTGGTACGCAGCCCCCGTGCGCCCAAGAAAGCCTTGTGTTTCAAGGGTTTTCAAGGACCAAGGTGTCAAAGTCGAGGCAGAATACGCTGCGCTTTACGCTGGCGGACGGAGGAAGGCGCTTCGTGCCGGTGGAGACGACAGCGGAGATCCACGTCTTCGGAGAGGTCTCGGTCAACACCAAGCTTCTTGTCTTCCTTTCGCAGAACGCCATACCCCTACACGTATACAACTACTACGGTTACTGGTCAGGCTCATACATGCCGCGCGAGCAGTACGCCTCCGGATACATGACGCTCCAGCAGGCATCCCACTACCTCGACCCGAAGAGGAGGATCGAGCTGGCCCGGACGTTTGTGCGGGGTGCGATCTCCAACATGGAGAGGGTGCTCGGCTACTACGCCCGCCGGGGTGTAAACCTCGAAGAAGC
>JADDKG010000085.1 GCA_020253895.1 Rubrobacter sp. | reverse complement strand
TTCGACTTCTGCGAGCGGGTGGACCCCGCAACCTACAACAAGCGGACGCTGGAGTCGCTCATCAAGTGCGGGGCCTTCGACGGGACCGGCTGTCCGCGGAGCGCCATGCTCGCGGTGCACGCCGAGGCCGTCGAGCGGGTCTCGCGGGGCCGCAGGGCGGCCTCCGAGAGCCAGTTCGCCATGTTCGACGTGGCCGAGGTGGCGCCCCCCAGGCCGGCCATCCCGGCGGAGCAGGACGATGCCCGGCGGAACCTGGAGTGGGAGAAAGAGACGCTCGGGCTCTTCGTCTCCGACCACCCGCTGCGGCCGGTCATGCACAAGCTGAGAAAGCACGTGGACCTCTCGCTCTCGGAGCTCGACGGGCGGCAGGACGGGGCGGTGGTCTGGGTGGCGGGGCTCGCCACCTCCTTGCGGGTGAACACCACCCGCAAGGGGGACCTGATGGCGATGCTCCAGCTCGACGACACCCGGAGCATGGCGGAGGTGCTTATCTTCCCTCGGGTGTATGCGGACTGCTCGGCCCACATCCGGGAGGACGCCGTCGTAAAGGTCAAGGGGCGGGTGGACCGGAAGGAGGGCATCCCGCGCATCGTGGCGATGGAGGTGGAGGAGCTGGAGCTCACCCCGGGGCCGGACCCGGTGTACCTGCGCGCCGCGGCCTTCGAGGGCCGCCCGCGCGCGCTGGCTCTGCGGGCGTTCGAGATCATCCGCCGCCACCCGGGGGAGAGCCCCCTCATCCTCGTCTCGGACGGGGGCCGGCAGGAGGAGGTCTGCACCGTAGACGGTTCATCCGACCTCTTCGCCGAGCTGAAGGAGCTTCTGGGGCCGCGCGCCGTCTCCGTGTCGCCGCCCGCCGAGCCCGTAGGGGTCGTGGAGCAGGTCTCGTAGCCTGTGGGGTATGGACCGGGGCCTGCGGTGAGGGTAGCATGGTGCCGGGGAGGTAGTCCGGCGTTCCTGGGCCGGAGGGATCTCTAGAGGGAGGTTTTGGGGAAGATGGAAGAGGCTTCCGGGGCTCGCGGGGAGAGGGACGTGGAACATCCGGCGCTGCGGCGGGCGGTCACGCCGCTGCTTCTGCTGTTCTTTATCGTCGGGGACATGGTCGGCGGCGGGATCTACGCGCTCGTCGGGGAAGTGGCGGCCATAACCGGCGGGGCCATCTGGTCGGCGTTTCTGCTCGCCCTCGTGCTCGCGCTCTTCACCGCCTTTGCCTACGCGGAGCTGGTATCCAAGTACCCGCGGGCCGGGGGCGCGGCCAGCTACGTCCACCGTGCGTTCGGCGTGCCGTTTTTCACCTTTATGGTGGCCTTCGCGGTGGTCATGTCCGGGGTGACCTCGGCCTCCGCGCTCTCCATCGCCTTCGGGGGAGACTACCTGGCCGAGTTCATAGCAGGTCCCACGGTGGCCATCGCGCTGCTCTTCATCCTCGTCGTGGCCTTTGTGAACTTCTACGGCATCCGGGAGTCGGTCACCCTCAACGCGATCTTCACCTGCATCGAGCTCGGGGGGCTGCTGCTCATCGTGCTCATCGGCGTCGTGGCGCTCGTGAGCGGGACGGGCGAGCCCTCGCGGGCCTTCGAGTTCAGGGAGGGGGTGAGCGTCCCGCTCGCAGTGCTCTCGGGGGCTGCGCTCTCCTTCTACGCCCTCATCGGGTTCGAGGATTCGGTCAACGTGGCAGAGGAGGTGCAGAACCCGCAGCGGAGCTTCCCGCGGGCCCTCTTCGGCGGGATACTGCTCGCCGGGATCATCTACCTGCTCGTCACGTTCACCGCCGCGATGGTCGTCCCGGTCGAGCGGCTGGCGGGCTCCACGGGGCCGCTGCTGGAGGTGGTGGAGGCCAGCCCGCTCGGCGTGCCGACGTGGCTGTTCGCCCTCATCGCGCTGTTCGCCCTCTCCAACGGGGCGCTGATCAACATGATCATGGCCTCCCGGCTGGTCTACGGGATGGGGGACCAGCGGGTGATGCCCTCGGTCTTCGCCCGGGTGCACCCGCTGCGCCGGACCCCGTGGGTGGCGATCCTGTTCACCACCCTGATCGCGGTCGGCCTGATCTCGACGGGGAACATAGAGGATCTGGCGAGCACCACGGTGGTGCTGCTGTTGCTGGTGTTCGTGGTGGTGAACGCCACGGTGCTCGTCCTCCGGCGCGACCGGGTGGAGCACGAGCACTTCCGGTCGCCCGTTGTCTTCCCGGTGCTCGGTATCCTGGTGTGCCTGGGGCTGCTCACCCAGCAGGAGGCCGACGTCTGGCTGCGGGCCCTCGTCCTCCTGGTGATCGGGGCCCTGCTGTACGGGGTGAACTACCTGGCGACCCGCTACCTGGACCGCCGCGGCGCCTAGCCGTAGAGGGCGCCGAACTTCTCCTCCAGGTAGCCCAGGTAGGGAGCGGCATCCAGCGGGCGGCCGGTCGCCCGCTCCACGAGCTCGTCGGGGTCGTAGCGGCGGCCGTGCCGGTAGACGTTCTCCGTGAGCCAGCCCCGCAGGGTCTCGAACCGGCCCTCCCGGATCTCCTCCGGTATCTCCGGGTGGGCCCTCAGCGCGGCCTCGAAGAACTGGGCGGAGAGGACGTTCCCCACGCTGTAGGAGGGGAAGTAGCCGAAGAGTCCGCTGGCCCAGTGGATGTCCTGCAGGGCACCCTCTCCGGCGTCCTCCGGCCGGACGCCCAGGTACTCTTCCACCTTGGCGTCCCACGCCTCCGGGATCTCAGAAACCCCGAGCCGTCCCTCGATCATGGCTACCTCCAGCTCGAAGCGCAGGAGCACGTGGAGGTTGTAGGTGAGCTCGTCGGCGTCTATCCGGATGGTGGAGGGCCTGACCTCGTTTATGGCCCGGTAGAAGGCCTCGAGGTCCGTCTTCTCCAGCGGGGAGCCGGGGAAAGCCTCCCGCAGCAGCGGGTAATAGTGCTCCCAGAAGGCCCGCGAGCGGCCGACGAGGTTCTCCCACAGGCGCGACTGGGACTCGTGCACCCCCATGGAGACCCCGCCGGCGAGCGGCGAGCGGGCATAGCGCGGCGAGACCCCCTGCTCGTACATCGCGTGCCCCGCCTCGTGTATGGAGGTGAAGAGCGCCGTGTCCACCCTCCGGGGGTCGAACCGGGTGGTGATCCTCACGTCCTGCGGCCCCCCGAGGTCGATGCAGAAGGCGTGCACCACCCTGTCCTGCCGGCCCCGGCTCCAGTCGTAGCCCAGGTCGGTGAGGACGGCGCGTCCGAACTCCTCCTGCTTGGTCTCGTCGAAGTACCCGCGGAGCGGGGCGGATCTGTCCTCGGCGGCGCCGCCGGGGGCTATCCGGCGCAGCAGCGGCAGGATGCCCGCCTTCAGCTCCCCGAAGAGCCCCTCCAGGCGGTCCTTGCGGGCCCCGGGCTCGTAGAGGTCGAGCAGGGCGTCGTAGGGGTGATCCTCGTAGCCCAGGTGCTCGGCGGCCTCGCGCTTGAGCTCCAGCAGCCGCTCCAGGTGAGGGGCGAAGGCGTCCCAGTCGGAGGCTTTCCGGGCCCTGACCCACACCGGCTCGGCCTCCGAGGCGGCCCGGGCGGTCTACGCCACCAGCCGGGAGGGGAGCCTCGCCGCCTGCTCGTGATCCCGGCGGGCCACGCGCACCAGCGCGGCCTCCTCTGAGGAGGGGTCAAAGCTTCCCTCCAGCCGCTCCAGCAGCCCGGAGAGCTCCGGGGAGGTCAGTCGGTCGTGGGCCAGCCGGCTTATGGTGGCCAGCTGCTCCGAGCGCAGCCCGATCCCCCCTTCGGGCATGTAGGTCTGCTGGTCCCAGTGCATCAGGGTGGCCGCCGCGTTCAGGTCGCTTATCTCGGCCAGAAGCTCCCTGAGCCTCTTCAGTTCCTTGTGGTTGTCTTTATCGCCCATGCGGTGGATACTAGCACCCTCGGTGGGAGGTTTCGGGGCATGAGAAGGCTCTGCAGGGACGCGGCGCTCGCGCTCGGCGGGGCGCTCGGCTGGGAGGTGGCGCGGCGCCGGCTGCACCCCGGGCCGCGGTACCGGCCCCAGGAGCGGCCGCCCTACCGGGAGTTTCCCCACCGGGTGCTCGTGGCGGGCGGAGGTTTCGCCGGCTACTCGGCCGCCATGGAGCTGTGCCGCCTCACCCGCGGCCGCGACGACGTGGGGGTAATGGTCCTCTCCCGGGAGAACTACTTCACCTTCTGGCCCATGCTCCCCGGGGTCATCTCCAACGACGTGGACGCGAGGAACCTGGCCCAGCCGCTGCGGCGGGCCCTGATCCGGGCCGGGGCCAGCTTCCGGCGGGCGGAGCTTCAGGGGGTGGACCCCGGGCGCCGGGTGGTCCGGGCCGGTGGGGTGGAGATCCCCTACGACCACCTCATCCTCGCCCTCGGCGGGGAGCCGGCGTACTTCGGCATCCCCGGGGTGGCCGAGCACTGCATCAGCCTGCGGGGGATCGCCGACGCCGAGAGAATCCG
>JADDKG010000084.1 GCA_020253895.1 Rubrobacter sp. | reverse complement strand
GTCGGGGAGCACCCGGAGGGCGCCGGGGATCAGGATCAGGGAGAGCAGCAACGAGCCGTAGAAGAGGAGGTGCCAGCTGGCTATCTCCTCCACCAGCCCGCCGACGATCGGCCCCACCGCCGCGCCCACGCCGACGCTGGAGATGATCAGGCCCAGAGCCCCGCCCCGCCGGCCCGCAGGGAGCACCCGGGTGACCGCGACGCTTCCGAGGGCGGGGACCGCCGCGCCGCCCGCGGCCTGCAGTACCCTCCCCAGCACCAGCACCGGGAGGCTGGGGGCGAGGGCACAGACGAAGCTGCCCGCGGCGAACACCCAGAGGCCCACCGCGAACACCTTCCGCAGGCTGAAGGCGTCGGAGATTCGGCCGTAGAGCGGTATGGCCACCGCGTAGGAGAGCAGAAAGCCGGTGATGACCCACCCGATCTGGGCCTCCGAGGCGCGGAAGTCCCGGGCGATGACGGGCACCACCACGTTCACCATGGAGCTGTTGAGCACCGAGACGAAGACGGCCGAGGTGATGACGGCGAGCAGCAGCCGGTGGCCTCTGCTCTGGGCCGAGGGGCTCAAGTAGCCTCCAGCCCGGAGGTCAGGTTTGCGTATACCCGCAGCAGCAGCCGGTGCAGCTCGGCCCGCTCTCCGGCGCCGAGCCCGGCCAGGGCGTCGGCCTCGGCCCGCGCCCAGCAGCCGGCGACCGGCTCCCGCAGCGAGCGGCCCCTCTGGGTGAGGAAGACGCGGAAACAACGGGCATCCTCGGGGTCCGGGCGGCGGCTGACCAGCCCGCACCTTTCCAGACGGCGGACCGTCCGGGTGACGGTGGGGGGCTCGACCCTCAGCCTTCGGGCGAGCTCCCCTCCGCGCAGGCCGTCCTCCCGCAGCAGCTCCAGCAGGACCATCTCCTGTCCCGGGTGGAGCCCGATCCCGGAGAGCAGGCTGCCCACGCGGCTGCGGTACTCCCGGCATACCCGGGCGAGCAGGTGTCCCGTGTCCCGCAGCTCCTCTGGGCTCTCCGCCATCTTCTCGGGCTCCGTCATCTCTTCCTGGAGTTTGCTTAGCCGGCTAAGAGATGTTAAGGGCCCCGGGGGGCGTGTCAAGCGGCGGTCTCGGTGCGGTTGCGGCCCTGCTCCTTGGCCCGGTAGAGGCCCTCGTCGGCCCGCCGGAGCAGCTCCTCGGGGCTATCGCCCGCCCTGTAGGAGGCGGTGCCGAAGCTGGCGGTCAGCTGGGGGAGCCCCTGGGGCCGGTCGCGGGATATGGCCTGGCGGAGGCGCTCGGCCAGGCTCGACGCCTGCTCCAGGTCGGTCTCCGGGGCGAGGACGATGAACTCCTCCCCGCCCCAGCGTCCGAAGTGGTCCGAGGTGCGCAGCAGCCCGCGGACGGTGTTGGCGACCCGGCGGAGGGCTATGTCCCCCTGGTTGTGGCCGTAGGTGTCGTTGAGGCGCTTGAAGTGGTCGAGGTCGAAGAGGATCACGGAGAGTGGCTTGTCGTAGCGCCGGGCGGCCTCCATCTCCCGGCGCAGCGCGGCGTAGGCGCTGCGCCGGTTGGAGATCCCGGTGAGCGGGTCGGTGTGTGCTAGGCGGTGCATCGCCTCGGCGAGGGTCCGCTGGCGGGCGAGCTGGGCCTTGACGTAGGAGGTGGCGTAGACCAGGGCTATCACGGCGGCGAGGAAGGCGCTCTGCTGGGCGATCCAGGCCGTCTGGTCGAGGGGTATGTTTGCGGTGTTTTGCCGGACCAGTGTCCCGGCACCCACCAGGACCGACGCTGCCCCGAAGAGCCCGAGGGAGAACCTGAGCGCCGTCCGGGTATCGAAGATGAGGTGGGCGATGATGCAGAGGATGGCGAGCATGGGGTAGGTGGTCTCGGTGAGGGAGGCCTGATCCATCTCCCACCCCGAAGCTGCCGAGAGCCGGAAGGCGAGCTGGCCGAGGACGAAGGCGGAGACGCTGGCGAAGACTATCCTCTCGAGCTTCCACAGAGGCACCCGCCGGCTCCAGAGCGCCCACATGCACCACAGGCAGAGCCCCATGAGCACCGGGAGCCCGAAGCGCATAAAGAGCTCCTCCGGGCGGGCCGTGGCCCAGAGCAGCGGGATGGGCGGGATGCCGGTGATGAGCGAGGCCAGGTAGACCCGCCGCTTGATGTCCTCCAGCGGGTCCCGGTCTGTGGGAGGGGGGACACTGGTCCCGGGTTCGTCGGGCGGCGTCCCCGCTGCGGTATATCCGTTCTCGCTCGGCGTGTCGGTTGTCTTCGTCTCCATCCCCGCTCCGCGTCGGGCGGCTACATCATATGGTGTGTGCGGGCGGGGCACATCCCTCATTTGGACTATTTTCGGTCGTAAGACCCGTCAGGGGAGTACCAGGATGCCTTTCCCCGAGGTGACCTCCCCGATCGGGGCCGCCCACTCCACGCCGCGGCTCTTCAGGGCGGCGAGGAGGTCATCGGCGCGTTCGGCCGGGACGGAGATCAGGAGCCCCCCGCTGGTCTGGGGGTCGTAGAGCGGGAGCATCGCGGCCTCATCCACCCCCTCGGGGCGTACCTCCTCCTCTAGGTACTCCCGGTTGCTCTTTAGGCCCCCCGGGTAGCAGCCCTCCTCGGCCAGGCGCTGCGCCCGCTCCCACACCGGCACCGCGCCGCGGCGGACGGCGGCCCCGGCTCCGCTGGCCCGCAGCATCTCCGAGAGGTGGCCCAGCAGACCGTAGCCGGTGACGTCGGTGGCCGCCGAGGGGCCTACCTCCAGCATCGCGTCGCGGGCGGCCCGGTTCAGGGTGGCGGCGGCCGCGATCGCGGGCCCTATCTCCTCCTCTGCTAGAAGATCCCTCTTCAGTGCCGTGGTGAGGATGCCGAAGCCCAGCGGCTTGGTGAGGACGAGGGCGTCGCCCGGCCTCGCCCCGGCGTTGCGCACGATCCTGTCCTCCTCAACGAAGCCGGTCACCGAGAGGCCGTACTTGGGCTCCCGGTCGTCCACCGAGTGCCCGCCGCACAGCCGGGCACCGGACTCTTCGATCTTGGAGAGGCCCCCGGCGAGGATCTCGCGCAACACCCCGAGGTCCAGCGAGCACGGGAACCCGACCAGGTTCATCGCTGTGAGCGGTTCCCCGCCCATGGCGTAGATGTCCGAGAGGGCGTTGGCCGCGGCGATTTGGCCAAAGCTGTAGGGGTCGTCGACGATGGGGGGGAAGAAGTCCGCCGTTTGCAGGAGCAGCCCGCCCCCGAACGGCACGTAGCCCGCGTCATCGCGGGTGTCCATGCCGCTCCCTTCGGGTGCCGCCAGCCCGGAGAGCACCTGCTCCAGGTCCCCTGGAGCGAACTTGGACGCTCAACCGGCCTTGGTCGAGTACTTCGTGAGCCTTATGCGGGTCCTTTCGTCCATCGGCCTTCAGTATATCCCCCAAGATGGAGATACTGTGGGCGGACCCGGTGGGTAGTAGATTGCTGAGCCATGGGGAGAGAAGTACGGGACAGCAAGGCGCAGAGGTTTCTTGCCGGGCTGCGGGGAAGACCGGTAATCCCGGCCGTCCGCGGCCCGGAGGATCTCCTGACGCTCGCTCTCTCAGGGGACCACGCGGCGGTCTTCGTCCTCGGCGGGGACGTCTTCCGGACCTTGGAGCTGCTCGCGGCCCGGAGGCGCCGGCCGATGGTCTGCGTCAACGTGGACACCGTCGGCGGGATCGCTGCCGACCAGAGCGGGGTGAGGTTTCTGTCCGGCCGGGTGGAGGGGATCATCTCCACCCACCGGCACGTCGTCGAGCTCGCCAGGGGAGCCGGCCTCATTACCATCCAGCGGCTCTTCGCCATAGACTCTGGCGCCGTGGACCGGGGCCTCAAGCTCATCCGGCGCGCCTCCCCCGACTGCGTGGAGATACTGCCCGGCCTCGCCTACCCGGAGATCGCCGTCCAGTACCGCAGGGCGCTCGACCTGCCGGCGCTCGCCGGCGGCCTCGTCCGGGATAAACGTACCGTCCGCGCCATCCTCGCCGCCGGGGCCACCGCCGTCTCCACCAGCGACCCCTCCCTCTGGGGGGTGCTTGACTCGGACCCGCACACCCGCTAGAGTTAAAAAGACACAAAGCAATGTGCGTTGCGGAGGCGTAGAGATCAGAGAGAGCCCCGCACGGAATCCGACGCCGGGTTCTGCCCGGGCCTTTGGGTTTCGTGCGGGGCTCTCGCCTTGGAGGAGGTGGTGAACGGGGTCTGCGGCGAGGGTTGGTGAATGGGGTGGCGGTGATGTAGAGCGGAGAGGAAGGAGCGGCATGGCAGGGGAGTACGTACTGGCGATAGACCAGGGGACCACGGGGACCACGGTGCTGGTCTTCGACCGCGAGGGGCGGATAGCGGGCCGGGCCTACTCGGAGTTCACCCAGCACTATCCCCGGCCCGGCTGGGTGGAGCACGACCCGAACGAGATCTGGAACGTCTCAATGCGGGTGGTCGGCGAGGCTTTGGGTGACGCCAAGGTCTCCGCCCGGCAGCTGGCCGCCATAGGGATAACCAACCAGCGGGAGACCACCGTGATGTGGGACCGGCGCACCGGGGAGCCTGTCGCCAACGCCATAGTCTGGCAGGACAGGCGGACCGCCGGCACCTGCGACCGGCTCAAGGAGGAGGGGCTGGAGGAGACCTTCCGCAGGAAGACCGGGCTGGTCATAGACGCCTACTTCTCCGGGACCAAGGTCAAGTGGTTCCTGGACAACGTCGCGGGTTTGAGGGAGAAGGCCGGGCGGGGTGAGATCGCCTTCGGCACCATAGACTCCTGGCTGGTGTACAAGCTTACCGGCGGGCAGGCCCACATCACCGACTACTCCAACGCCTCCCGGACCCTGATGTACAACATCTACGACCTGCGGTGGGACGAGGAGCTGCTGGAGATCCTCGGGGTCCCGGCGGAGGTGCTCCCGGAGGTCAAGCCCAGCTCCCACGTCTACGGCGAGACGGACCCCGACTCCTTCTTCCAGGCCTCCGTGCCGGTGGCGGGCATCGCGGGCGACCAGCAGGCCGCTCTCTTCGGGCAGGCCGCCTACGAGCGGGGACTCGCCAAGAACACCTACGGCACCGGCTCCTTTGTGCTGATGAACACCGGCAACGAGGCGGTTCCCAGCAAGGAGGGCCTCCTCACCACCATCGCCTGGGGCATCGGCGAGGAGCCGGTGGAGTACGCCCTCGAGGGGGCCATCTTCATCACCGGGGCGGCGGTGCAGTGGCTCCGGGACGGGCTGGGGATAATCCGGAGCGCCGCGGAGACCGAGGCGCTGGCCAAGAGCGTGGAGTCCAACGACGGGGTCTACTTTGTCCCGGCGCTCGTGGGGCTGGGCGCGCCGCACTGGGACTCCTACGCCCGGGGGACGATCGTCGGGATCACCCGGGGCACCACCAAGGCCCATCTGGCGCGGGCGGCGCTGGAGAGCATGTGCTACCAGACCCTCGACGTGGTGCGCGCCATGGAGCGCGACTCCGGGATAGAGCTCAAGGAGCTCAGAGCGGACGGCGGGGCCGTGGCCAACACCTTCCTGATGCAGTTCCAGTCGGACATCCTCGGGGTGCCGGTAGAGGTCCCGGAGATCACCGAGACCACCGCCCTGGGCTCGGCGTACCTGGCCGGGCTCGCCACCGGCTTCTGGGAGAGCCGGGAGGAGCTCGACGCCCGGTGGCAGCTCGCCCGGCGCTACGAACCGTCCATGGAGGAGGGGGAGCGCGGGCGGCTGCACCGGATGTGGCTGCGGGCGGTGGAGAGGGCCAGGGGCTGGGACCGCGATGAGAATCAGGAGGAGGTAACGGGTTGAAGAAGATCATCAACGACCCCTCCCGCGCGGTGGAGGAGATGCTGCGCGGGATGGAGCTCGCCCACCCGAACCTCGTCCGGCTGCTCCCGGAGCACAACGTGCTGGTGCGCGCCGACGCCCCGGTGGAGGGGAAGGTGGCCCTGGTCTCCGGCGGCGGCTCCGGCCACGAGCCCACCCACGGCGGCTACGTCGGGCCCGGGATGCTCGACGCCGCCTGCGCCGGCGCCGTCTTCACCAGCCCCACGCCCGAGCAGATGCTCGAGGCCACCAAGGCCGTGGACGGCGGGGCCGGGGTGTTCTACGTCGTCAAGAACTACACAGGCGACGTCTTGAACTTCGAGATGGCCGGGGAGCTGGCCCAGGCCGAGGGGATAGAGACCGACTACGTGGTCACCAACGACGACGTGGCGGTGGAGGACTCCACCTACACCAGCGGGCGGCGCGGGATCGCCGGGACCATCTTCGTGCACAAGATCTGCGGGGCCGCCGCCGACGACGGGCGGGACCTCGCCCAGATAAAGGAGCTCGCCGAGCGGGTCAACGGCAGCATGCGCAGCATGGGGATGTCCCTCACCAGCTGCATCCCGCCCGAGCGGGGGCAGCCCATCTTCCAGATCGCCGACGACGAGATGGAGATCGGGATGGGCATCCACGGCGAGCCTGGTACCGAGCGCAAGAGGATAGAGCCCGCGAACGCCATCGTGGACGAGCTGCTGGGCAGGGTGCTCGGGGATACCGTGGACTTCACCGGTTCCGAGGTGGCGGTCATGGTCAACGGCCTCGGCGGTACCCCCCTGATGGAGCTCTACATCGCCTACGCCCGGGTAGCGGAGGTGCTCGACAGGGAGGGGGTGAGGGTCTTCGGGGCCTACGTCGGCAACTACATGACCTCGCTGGAGATGGCAGGCTTCAGCGTTACCCTGCTGAGGCTCGACGAGGAGATGAAGCGGTACCTGCAGGCCCCCTGCCGCGTGCCCGCCTCGAGGCCTTTTTAAGGGAGCAGGAGAAGGGAGGAGGTTGCGTTGGAGAACTACATCGCCGAGTTCGTCGGCACCATGGTCCTGATCCTCTTCGGCGACGGGGTGGTGGCCGCCGTGCTGCTCAGGGCCTCCAAGGCCGAGAACTCGGGCTGGATCGTTATCACCTTCGGCTGGGGTATGGCGGTCGCCATGGCGGTCTACGCCGTCGGCTGGGTGAGCGGGGCGCACATCAACCCCGCCGTGACCATAGCCCTGGCGGTGGTTGGGCAGTTCGACTGGGCCCAGGTGCCCGGATACATCATCGCCCAGTTCCTCGGGGCCTTCGTGGGGGCGGTGCTCGTCTGGCTCGCGTACCTCAACCACTGGGAAGGCACGGCAGACCCGGTGCTCAAGCGGGGCGTCTTCTGTACGATACCCCAGATCCGCAACACCCCGGCCAACTTCATCACCGAGGTGATCGGCACCGCCGCCCTGCTGTTCGGCATCCTGGCCATCCTCGGCAGCGGCGCCCAGATACGGGGCGGGCTGGCGGATCTGTTTACGGCCGGGCTCTTCCCGCTTCTGGTGGGGCTTCTGGTCTTCGCCATCGGGCTCTCGCTCGGCGGTCCCACCGGGTACGCAATAAACCCGGCCCGCGACCTGGGGCCACGGGTGGCTCACGCGGTACTCCCGATTCCTGGCAAGGGCGACTCGGACTGGTCGTACAGCTGGATCCCGGTGGTCGCCCCGGTCGTCGGCGGGATCATCGGGGCGGTGCTCTACGTGGCACTCGGCTTTGGCGACTGAGAGGCTTCCGCGGGGCAGCATCCGGGTACGAATCGATCCTGGAGCCCCCAAAGAGAGCCCATCTTCTGGAGGAGTTTAGAGGAGGGATCATGAGCGAAGAGAGAGACGAGAT
>JADDKG010000083.1 GCA_020253895.1 Rubrobacter sp. | reverse complement strand
GGCCACGACCACCCAGATGCCGTAGCGCTTTAGCCGGCTACCCATGTCCCACCCCTTCTCTCGAAACTACGTTCTCAAAAACCTCCAGGCATTGTAGACCCGTCGATGGGCACCGGACAAGTACCTTACAACCGGGGGGAGAGGAGCCTGGGGGCGGTGAGGCAAACGGCCGCCGCCACGATCCCGCCGATGAGGGTGGGAAGCAGGGCCGCCTCAAGCGGGCCCGTGGGACCCGCGAGCCCGAAGACCTCCTTTAGAGCGTCGTTCATGTAGGCGAAGGGGACGAGCTGGCGCAGCACCTCGAGGATACCCTCGGGGTGCTGGTTCCTGAAGAAGCCGGAGAGGTAGATGAGGGGGAAGAGGACTATGGTGGCGTAGAGCAGCACGTCGGCCGGGGAGGAGGTGAAGTTGGCGAGCAGGATGCCTATGGCGTTGGCGGTGAGCAGGGTGGCGAAGACGGCCACGGTCGCCGCCAGCACCCAGGCGGGCGGGGCCGGGTGCAGCAGGTATACTCCGGCGAGCGCCGGGAGAAGCTGGATGAAGTCCAGCGCGGCGTTGATGAGCAGGATCTCGGCGACGATCCGGTACGGCGAGAGCGGGGTGAGCGCCACCCGCACCAGGATCCCGTCGTTTATGTCGTTGGTGAGGCTCTCGCCGGCCCCGAAGGTGCCCGCCATGATGGCCACCAGCCCCACCACCGCCGCCGCGTACTGCGGCGGGATAGAGCTGGCCGCCACCGGGAGGATGATGGCCGCCGGGTAGAGCAGCTTTATGGCGAGCGAGAACCGCTTGCCGAGGAAGAGCGCCACGTCCTTCTTCCAGTAGCTGTCAGGGGGATCAAACCTCATCGTCCCTCAGCGCCTCCCCGGTGAGCCTCACGAACACGTCCTCCAGGCTGGGCCGCTCGACGGAGAGCCCCGTTATGTCCCCGCCGGAGCGCACGATGGCCTCCACCACCCCGGCCACGATGCCGGGCCTGTCCTCGCAGTGGACGATGAGGTCCCGACCCTCCGGCGCTACCCGCTCCACGCCGGGCACCGCCCCCACCTCCCCGTAGGGCACGGGGTTGCGCAGGGAGGCCACGATCCGGCGGACGCCCCTAAGCGAAGAGACGAGCTCCTCCGGCGTCCCCTCCGCCACCACCCTCCCCCGATGCAGGAAGATCACCCGGTCGCAGAGGGACTCCACCTCGTCCACCTGGTTGCTGGCCAGCAGGACCGCGCACCCTGCCTCCGCCGCCTCCCGCAGCCTCCGCTGGTAGGCCAGCCGGGAGGTGTAGTCCAGCCCGAGCGAGGGCTCGTCCAGCAGCAGCACCTCCGGCTCGTGGGCCAGCGCCTCTATCAGGGCCAGCTTCTTGGCCATGCCGTACGAGTAGGTCTTGGCCTTCTCTTTTGCATACTCCGCGAGCCCGAAGTACCCAAAGAGCCCCTCCAGAGCCCGCGTCGCCTTCTCATCCTCCATCCCGTAGGCCCGGGCGAAGAGGTAGGCGTTGGACCAGCCCGAGAGATCTCCGTAGTGGGTGGGGCGGTCGACCATTATCCCCAGCCTCGCCCGCACCGCCCGCTTCTCCTTCAGCCCGTCCAACCCGCACACCCGGAAGGTGCCGGAGTCCGGTGAGATGGCGGTGGACAGCACGCGCAGCAGCGTGCTCTTGCCGCTCCCGTTGGGACCCACCAGCCCGAGCACCTCGCCGGGCGCCACCGAGAGGCTCACGCCCTCCACCCCCCGGCCGCTGGACCTGTAGCGGCGGGTTATGTTCTCGGTCTCGAGCGCCCTCGCCATCCCCTCTTCCTCCGCTGCTCTCTTTGGGTCCGGACGGGGAGATTGTACCGGCGGGTGGCGCGGAAAGGCTGTTAGGGGCGTCACCCCCCGGGGGTAGAATGCTCCCTGCAGCCCGGGTTTCATCACGGAAAGGAGCGTGCCGAACCTTGAGTGGTAACGAGAGGGCAGTAGCGGTCCTGGGAACCGGGATCATGGGGAGCGCCATGGCCCGCAACCTGCTGCGGTCGGGCATGGAGGTGCGGGTCTGGAACCGGACCCGGCAAAAGGCCGAGCCGCTGGCCGCCGACGGGGCCGGGGTGGCGGAGAGCCCCCGGGAGGCGGCCCAGGGCGCGGGCATCCTCATCACGATGCTTGCGGACACCGCCGCCGTCGAGCGGGCGGTGGGGGAGGGGGCGCTCGAGGCGCTCGCCCCCGGAGCGGTCTGGCTCCAGATGAGCACCGTCGGGGTGGAGGGGACCCGCAGGCTGCAGCGGATGGCGCTGGAGCGGGGGGTGGCCTACGTGGATGCCCCGGTGCTCGGTACCCGGGAGCCCGCCGAGGCTGGGGAGCTGGTGGTGCTCGCCTCCGGGCCCGAGGAGGTGCGTCCTGAGTGCGAGCCGGTCTTCGAGGCCATCGGCAGGAGGACGCTTTGGGTCGGGCCCGTGGGGGCCGGCACCCGGCTCAAGCTGGTGGTGAACGCCTGGATCACGGGCCTCCTCGGTGTGCTGGGGGAGACCTTCGCCCTCGCGGAGAGGCTGGGGGTGGACCCGTCACTCTTCTTCGAGGCCGTGGAGGGCGGTCCGCTGGACCTCCCCTACGCCCGGACAAAGGGGAAGATGATGGCCGAAGGGGAGTACCCGACGAGCTTCTCTGTGAAGCTCGCCCGCAAGGACGTCGGTCTGGTGCTGGAGGCCGCGGGGGACCTGCGGCTACCGGTGTGCGAGGCCGTGGCCTACCACCTCGACCGGGCAGCCGAGGCCGGCCATGCCGAGGACGACATGGCCGCCCTCTACGAGGGCGTGAAGGCTGCTTCTCGTTGAGGCTGTGTCCCGGCTCGGGCGGATCGGCCGCCTTTGCGGGATGCCAGGGGGATACAATATCTCTCGGATCGCGCGAGAACCGGAAGGAGGTTTCGGTTGGCCGAGGAGCAGAAGATCACCT
>JADDKG010000082.1 GCA_020253895.1 Rubrobacter sp. | reverse complement strand
CTTCCTCATCGCCGGGTGGGCCGGATGGCGCTACCTCAGGAGCACCAGCGAGGACGACCGCGAGTACTACGACTGGATGGGCCACTTCGGCCTCCTCTGGGGCTTCGGCTTCCTCCTGCTGCAGCCGGTGGTGGGCTACGGCTACCTCAAGGGGATAAGGGAGAGCTCGCCGGAGGCCTTCAACACCATCATGCTCGGGGACAAGGCCTGGACGTTCCTGCTTCTGGTGTTCTGGATAGCGGTCCTCAGCATCGCCTCTGTGGCGTACTTTCTGCACAAGCTGCGCTTTGCGGTCCGGCCGATGGAGGGCCTGAGGAAGCTCTCGGTTGGAGCCTTTGCCCTAACGGCGCTCTTCTCCATCCTCAACGTCATCCCCGCAGATGCGAGCATCATCCCCCAGATAGGGCTGGTCTTTGGAGGTGGGGAGGAGACCCAGATACCGCTTGGGAGCATGTACCCGTGGAAGTACGTAGGGCTCATAGGGCTTACGCTTGTGGGCTTTTTTGTGCTGGCGCTGTACCTGCGGGCTACGGCAGGGGGATTTGTGTGGGGCAGGGCCAGCAGGTGGAGCCAGTATGCGCTCATGGTGAGTGCTG
This sequence comes from Rubrobacter sp., assembly GCA_020253895.1. Classification (GTDB taxonomy): domain Bacteria; phylum Actinomycetota; class Rubrobacteria; order Rubrobacterales; family Rubrobacteraceae; genus Rubrobacter_B. Next base: position 9,228 of record JADDKG010000082.1, on the reverse strand, counting down.
TGACGGTGGTGTTAACGATGATGACGATGGGCTACACGCGGGAGACGGCGAGGAGGGTGGACAACGATCCGGGCTATCTGATCTACGGGTGCATAACGCTTGAGCAGAAGCTCACCCCACAGACCTGCCCGGCTACCGGCCTCGAAAGAGGTGAGTAGGATGCTGCACGATCTCTCTCTGCTGCTTCTGCAGGCCCAGACCACCGGGAACCCCACGCCCACAGGCATCTTCCGGTTCTTCGCCGGGTTCGTGCTCATAGTGCTGGTTTTCAGCACGGCGCTGCTGTTTACCTACTGGATCAGCAAGGAGGAGTAGAGAAGGTACCCGCGGCGGGGTGGCGGGGAAAACCCCGCCACCCCGCCGTCCTTTTGCGGCACACGGGGCTATCCGGGGCTAGAATCTTAGGGAGACGGAAGGAGGGTGCCCGTGGCCGACATACCGTTGTTCCCGCTGAACATCGTGCTCATGCCGGGTGCGCCCCAGGCGCTGCATATCTTCGAGGAGCGCTACAAGCAGATGGTCAACGAGTGCCTGGAGCAGGGCTCGGAGTTCGGGATGGTCCTCTCCGACGAGTCCGGGACCCGCGAGGTCGGCTGCACGGCGCGGATCGTCGAGCTCGTCCGGCGCTTCGAGGACGGGCGGATGCTCATCCTGGTGGAGGGCTCGCGCCGCTTCCGGCTGCACAACATCCTCACCGGCAAGCCCTACTACGTGGGGGAGATAGAGTACCTGGAGGACGAGGCCGAAGAGGATGTGAGCGGGCTCGCCGAGGAGTGCATAGCGCTCCTTGAGCGGGTGGTCGCGGCGGCCACCGAGGGCTCGGTGGACATCGAGGTAGAGCCGCCGTACAGGAACCTCTCCTTCGCCATAGCGGGGCGGATAGACTTCGACCTGGACACCCGGCAGGAGATCCTGGAGCTGCGCTCGGAGCGGCAGCGGCTGGAGAGGCTGAGGGAGCTGCTCTCCGAGGCCGCCCGGAAGCTGGAGCGGGAGCGCAAGATCCGGGAGAAGGCCGAGACCAACGGGTACCTGCGGGGCTGGCGGCCGCCCGAGGAGCGGCGGGAGGGCTAGAGAGGCTTCTTCCTGAGCGCCTGCTCTCCCGTCTCCGGGATCAGCTGCCGGATCCTCTGCAGGTTTGCCTGGTCCACCTTGTAGATCAGGGGGTCTGCCGCGAGCGCCTCCTCCCCGGCGGCGGCCTTTATCCGGGAGACGAGGTTCTCCTCCACCAGCCAGCCCATCGAGGGCAGGACGCCGGCCTGGATCCTCAGCCGCACCCGGCCCGCGCTCTCCTCCCGGTCTACGAGGCGCGGCGGGCGGACGTAGAGCTCCGCGGCCTCCCCGAGCACCGCCAGCACCCGCGGGACCGCCTCCGGGTCGGAGAGCTGGACCTCAACGTTGAACCGCTGCTGGCCCGAGACGTAGTTGGTGACCCCGGTCATCGCGCCGTTTGGGATGAAGACCAGCTCCCCGGAGAGCGTCCGGAGCTTGGTCATCCTCAGCCCCAGTTCTTCCACTATGCCCGCCACCCCCTGCGGGGGGTGCACCTCTATAAAGTCTCCCACGGCGTACTGGCCCTCGAAGATGATGGAGAAGCCGGCGATCACGTCGCGCAGGAAGCTCTGGGCCCCGAAGCCCAGGACCGCCGCGATTATCGTGGCCCCGGCGGTGGCCGGGAGCGGGTTCCCGATAAAGATGCTGATCACGAAGAGCGCCACCACGGTGAAGACGATGTAGCGGAGCGCGTTGCGGATCAGGGTTATCGCGGTGTCCTGGCGCTTGATGCGGGCGACCGCCTCGGCGTCAAGCCGTCCGGCCCTGTCGCGCCGCCAGCGCAGCACCCGGGGCACCCCGTGGGTCAGGACCCGGTACAGCAACACCCCCGCCAGTATGACCGCGAGGGCGGCCAAGAGCTTGACCAGAAACTCCGTGCTGGTGAAGTAGTCGTAGAGGCGGTTGAAGAAGTCGGCTACGGGGCCGAGCTCCTGCTGGGTCCCCTGGCTGACGTCCTGTACGGCCCCCCCGAGACCGGTGGTCTCCTCGCCGGGGCTCTGCTGGAGCATCACCGCTTCCCGGCGTGGCGCTCCAGGGCCAGCTCTATGAGCCTCTCCAGCAGTCGCTCGTAGGGCAGGCCGCTCGCCTCCCACAGCCGGGAGTAGACGCTCGTCGCGGTAAAGCCGGGGATGGTGTTGATCTCGTTCAGCAGCACCTGACCCGTTCCGCGTTCCAGAAAGAAGTCCACCCGGGCCATCCCGGCGGCGTCTATGGCCTCGTAGGCCGTCCGGGCGATGCGCCGGATCTCGGAGGAGATCTCCTCCGGGATGTCGGCGGGGACCTTGAGCTCCATGCCCCCCTCGGAGTACTTGGCCTCGTAGTCGTAGAAGTCCCCTTTGCGGATCACGATCTCCCCCGGCACGGAGACCTCCGGGTCCTCGTTGCCGAGCACCGAGACCTCTATCTCCCTCGCGTCCACCCCGGCCTCCACGATGATGCGCCGGTCGAGCGTCGCGGCCGCATCGAGCGCCGCCGCGAGCTCCTCGGGGTCCGTGGCCCTGCTTATCCCGACGCTGGAGCCGAGGTTGGAGGGCTTGACGAAGCAGGGGAAGCCGAGGGAGTCCTCCACCTCGCGGAGCACTTCCTTCCGGCGCTCCCGCCACCCCTTGCGGGTCAGCTCCACCCACCGCACCTGCGGCAGCCCGTGGTGGGCGAAGACCTTCTTCATCGTGATCTTGTCCATCCCCACCGCGCTCGCGAGCACCCCGGCTCCCACGTAGGGGATGTCCGCGAGCTCCAGAAGTCCCTGGAGGGTCCCGTCCTCCCCGTAGGGGCCGTGCAGCACCGGGAAGACCACGTCCACGCTGCCCATCTCCGCGGGCGGGCGGTGGGCGGCGAGCGCCGGAGGCCCGGAGGGTTCCATCTTCCCACCGGAAGAGGCCTCAAGCTCCCGCAGGGGATCCCCGCCGGCGAGCCAGCGGCCCTCGCGGGTTATCCCCACCGGCACCACCTCGTGTCCGGCCTTCTCGAGACCCTCGATAACCGAGCGGGCGGAGGCCAGGGAGACCTCGTGCTCCCCGCTGCGCCCCCCGAAGACGACCATCACCCGGTACACGGCTTCTATCCTCTTGCCCTCTCCGGCGCGAGGCCCAGCTCGTCGGCCCGCTCGCGCAGGGCCGCAGCGACGAACTCTATGTGCTCGTCCAGGTCCACGCCCAGCTCCTCGGCCCCGCGCCGGATATCCTCCCGGCTCACCCCGGCGGCGAAGGATCTCTGCTTCATCTTCTTGCGGACGCTCTTTGCCTTGAGCCCCTCCAGCCGCTCGGGCCGCATGAGGGCCACAGCGGTTATGAACCCCGAGAGCTCGTCCACCGCGTACAGGGTCTTCTCCATGAGGGTCCTGCGGGGGACGTCCAGGTAGTCGGCGTGGCTGAGGATCGCCCGCCGCACGTCCTCGGGGTAGCCCAGCCTCTCCAGCTCCCTGACGCCGACCGTCGGGTGCTCCTCCGGCGAGGGGTGACGCTCGTAGTCCATGTCGTGCAGGAGCCCGGTTATCCCCCACTTCTCCTCGTCCTCGCCGAAGCGTCGGGCGTAGGCGCGCATCGCCGCCTCCACCGCGAGCATGTGCTTGCGCAGGGACTCGCTCTCGGTCCACTCGCACAGGAGCTTCCACGCCTCTTCCCGGTTCACCAGACCTCCCGTAGCCGTCTCGGACGCCCGCAGGTACAGCCGGGTATTTTAGCGGCGGAGGGGTCTGCTTCCAAAGGGAGCATCCCCTAAGCGCCCTGGTAGGAGATCCTGACGGTCCCCTCCGGGGCGTTGGTCTGCTGGACGGAGCGGGTGGTGTTGTCGGCGAGGAGCACGACCCGGAGGGTCCCCCGCCCGCCGTCCTGCTTCTGGATCCTGCAGGAGAGCGGCAGGCCCTCCAGGTCGAAGGTGTAGCGCCGGGGGACCTCGCCGCTCAGCACGCTCTGCTGCCCGCCCACGTCGCAGATACCGGAGAAGCGGGTCCCCTCTTCGCCCTCGAGGCGCAGCACCACCCGCGAGCCGTCTGCGGCCGCGCCTGGCGGAGGGCTCTCCTCGGTGATCTCAAGCCCCGGCGTGGTGGTGGCCGGAGGACCGGTTCTCTCAATGCCGGAGGTCTGCTCCTGGGTGGTCCCGGTGTGGCGGGTGTGGTCCTCACGGGAGGGGCCGTCGTTCCCGGAGCATGCATAAAGGGTGAGCAGTGCCGTCAGAAGCAGGGCAAGCCCTGCCATTCTCCGGGTCCTGTGGTGCCTGGCAACCAAAACGGGGCCCATTCTACCCTACCGCCCGTAGGCCAGCTCCCGGGCCCGGAGCAGGACCGCGTCCAGCATGGGAGGGGTGAGCAAGCCGGTGAAGGTGTTCTGCTGGGAGGGGTGGTAGCAGCCGAGGAGGGTGGTGTCCTGGACCCGGTGCTCGGCGCCGTGACCGAAGCGGGGCTTCGGGCGGACGCCGAAGATGCGTAGCGCCGCGTCCCAGGCGAAGGCCCCGAGGCACACCACAACGCGGGTGCCGAGCAACTCCAGCTCGTGGGCGGCGTAGGGGAGACACGCGTCGCGCTCCCGCGGGGAAGGGCGGTTCTGCGGCGGGGCGCAGCGGACGGCCGCCGTGATCCAGGCCCCCTCCAGCCTGAGCCCGTCGCCGCGGTGGCGGGAGACGGGTTTGCTGGCGAAGCCGGCGCGGTGGAGGGCCGCGAAGAGGAAGTCCCCGGAGCGGTCTCCGGTGAAGAAGCGCCCGGTGCGGTTGGCGCCGTGGGCGGCGGGGGCGAGCCCCAGAAGGACGACGCGCGCTGCCGGGTCGCCGAAGCCGGGGACGGGCCGGCCCCAGTAGGTCTCGGAGGCGTAGGCCGCCCGCTTCCTGCGGGCGACCTCCTCCCGCCAGGCCACCAGCCGCGGGCAGCGGCGGCAGGAGACCACCTCCCGCTCCAGGGCGGCGAGGCTACGCGCCGTAGCGGTTGAGCTTGAGGGCATGGCCCATGAGGTAGCCCATGATCTCCTGCGCCGGGAAGACCCCGAGGGAGCCGCCAGCGCAGGAGCGCTCGCCGAAGGACCGGGCGGTGGGCAAGGTGTAGGGCGAGTGCAGCAGGAAGGGGACGCCGTGCCAGGAGTGGCTCTTGAGCTTGGCCGGTGTGGCGTGGTCCCCGGTGACCGCCAGAACGTCGGGCTCGAGCTCCAGGATGCGGGGCAGCAGCCCGTCGACCTCCTCGATGATCCGAGCCTTCCGTCCGAAGTCTCCGTCCTCGCCCGCCGCGTCGGTGGGCTTTACGTGGATGAAGAAGAAGTCGTAGCCCCTCTCCCAACTCTCGCGCAGGGTCTCTATCTCCCCTTCTATCCCTTCGCCTTCTTCGAGGAGCTCCATCCCGGCCAGCCGGGCGAGGCCCTTGTACATTGGGTAGGCGGCTATGGCAGCGGCCCGCAGGCCGTAGACCTCCTCGAAGGAAGGCAGCGCGGGGTGCATCCCGAAGCCGCGCAGGAGTACGGTGTTGGCCTTGGGGTGGCGGCCCTCCAGCACCCGGTTGGCCTCCTCCACGAAGGCGTTGGCCAAGGCAGCGCTCCGCTTGGCCTCGGCGGAGCCGTCGGTGGGCTCGACGGGGAGCGGCTCGAGCCCGGTCCGCTGGGGGTCGGTGTCGGTGAGGGCGTCCGAGAGCCCCTCGCCCCGGAAGATCACCACCGCCCGGTGCTCCTTCTCGTGGACGACGAAGGTCTGCACCCCCTCCAGGCGTACCTCCTCGTTGAGCGCATCCACCAGCTTGGAGGCCTCCCCGGAGGGGATCCTGCCGGCCCGACGGTCGGAGATCTTGCCTGAGCCGTCCCTGGTGGCGAAGTTGATGCGGGCGGCCAGGTCGTTCCTGCCGAGCTCGAAGCCGACGCCGAGCGCGCTCAGGACCCCCCGGCCCACCCGGTAGCGTAGGGGGTCGTACCCGAAGAGGGCCAGGTGTCCGGGCCCGCTGCCTGGGCTCACCCCGGCGGCCACCGGGCGCGAGAGCCCGAGGTCCGAGGCTGCGGCGAGGGAGTCCAGGTTCGGGGTCTCGGCGGCCTCGAGCTCCGTCTTGCCGCCGGGCTCCACAGGCAGCCCGCCCAGACCGTCTAGGACGAGCAGCACTATCCGGGAGTCGGTCCTGACCGAGAGCTCGCGCATAAGGTCCAGATCCAAACCATCCTCCTCTCTTGTGGCCCTGGCAGTCTACCAGATGCTCGCTCTGTATAATCTGGATGGCCGGCGCCGGGGGCGCCGCACCCGGAAGCCAAGGTTTTCGCCGTTTTTGGGGGATGCACGCTATATGAGGATAGAGACGATAGACCTGAACTTCATGGAGACCCCTCACACCATAGCCTCCTTCCTGCTGCTCGGCGACGGCGGCCGGGCAGCGCTGGTGGAGACTGGGCCCACCACCTGTCTGGAGAGCCTGCTGCGGGGGATCAAGGAGCGCGGCGTCTCCCCAGAGGAGGTGGGGGAGGTCTTCCTCACCCACATCCACCTGGACCACGCCGGGGCCTCCGGGCACCTGGTGGAGGAGCTGCCGGACGCCACCTTCTACGTGCACGAGGTGGGCTACCCCCACATGGCCGACCCCTCGAAGCTGCTGCGGAGTGCCACCCGGATCTACGGGGAGAACATGGACGTTCTCTGGGGCGAGGTCCGGCCGATGCCAGAGGATAGGATGGTGGCCCTGAAGGGTGGCGAGCGGGTGCCCGCCGCGGGTGGGGTGCTGGAGGCCCACTACACCCCGGGGCACGCCTACCACCACCTGGCCTACCTGGAGCCCGACTCGGGGGCCCTGTTTGCCGGGGACGTCGGCGGCATCCGGCTTCCGGGCTGCACCTACGTCCGGCCGCCCACCCCGCCGCCGGAGGTGGATATAGAGGCGTGGCTGAGGAGCTTGTATCTGGTGCGCTCGCTATCTCCGGCGAGCCTGTGGCCGACGCACTTCGGCTCTTACGAGGACGTGGGGCGCCACCTGGATGAGCTGGAGGGGCGCCTCAAGGACTGGAGCTCCTTTGTTGCGGAGCGGATGGAGCGTGGATTGGGCCGCGAGAGGATCGCCGCTGAGCTGGAGGAGCGGGGCAACGCCGAGCTGCGGGCCTCCGGGGCCGACGCCGAGGATCTGGCTCGCTACGAGCTCGCCGGGGCCTACTGGATGCTGGTCGACGGGCTCATGCGCTACATCGAGCGGCGCAAGCGGCCGTGAATGCCCCGGATAGCTACTTCTTTCCGCGCCTCTCCTCCAAGAGCACGGCGGCCACTACTCCCGAGAGCAAGGTGAGCGCTCCGATGAAGCCTATGGCCCACGAGAGCCCGAAGAGGTCGGCGATGACGCCGGCGGAGAAGGCGCCCACTGCGTAGCCGAGATCCCGCCAGAAACGGTAGACGCTCTAAGACCTTTGAGTCGTGGACGTTGGCCGCAGTGTGGATCACCGAGAGGGGGATGCCGTTTCGGTCGACCACAACGTGGCGCTTCGAGCCCGATTTGCCCTTGTCTGTCGGGTTGGGTCCGGTCTTTTGGCCCCCCCGGGGGCGGCCACACTAGCCGAGTCCAAAGAAGCCCTCTCCCACTCGATCTGGTCGGCTTCTCCCAAACGGTCCAAGAGCCTCTGATGCAGCCGCTCCCACACGCCCGCCTGGTGCCATTCCTTGAGGCGTCGCCAGCAGGTCATACCAGAGCCGCATCCCATCTCCTTTGGCAGCATCTCCCAAGGGATTCCGCTCTTGAGAACGAACAGGATGCCGGTGAGGGCGGCGCGGTCGTCGATACGGGGCCTGCCGCCTTTGGGTTTGGGCGGCTCTTCGGGCAGCAGTGGCTCGATCACTTCCCAAAGTTCGTCGGTAACCAGTTCCTTAGCCATACCTTCACCCTACCCACTACCGGGTTTTGTTAGGCGTACTAAGTGGTCCCTGGGACCCTGTAGCCCACTACGCCGGCGTCGGAGACATGGGGTCTCTCGGAAAGGGAGGATCGCTACCTTCTTATCACCATCGAGACTACAGAAATTTACAGCGTGATCCGAAAAACCCAAGGACCTTCCCAGGTCCTACTAGCCGTGTGGTTTTCCGGGGCTTCCACGCCGGGAAACGACCTCCTCGGCAACACTCCGGCGGATAACCGACCGATCTCCACCACTAGCTCCACGGCGTCCGTGTCCAGAGGACCTGACACCTCCAGGGTTCCTTTTGCGCCGTGACGCCAGCCCTCTCTCTTCCGTTCGCACTCGAAAGGGACGACCGAGTTGATCTCTGGTTTCGACTTCTTCCAGGGCTAACCCGGATAAGTCGGGCGGTGGCGTCCCGTCTTCGCTGGGGAGACCAAGTATGCCCGCACGTCTGCCCGCCGGCTCACGGAGCAACCATCCTTTCATCCTGTACAGGCGGATCAGGTATGTCAGGTCACCGACTGCCTACCTCGAAGAGGGAATCGCATCCGGCCTGGACCCGGTCCTGGTGGGTAGCGACGATCACGGTGGCCCCCTGCCTGCTCATTTCCCGCAAGACTTCCATCACCATCGCTTCGTTCGCTTTGTCCAGGGCGCCGGTCGGCTCGTCGGCCAGGATCAGGGCCGGCTTCTTGACCAGCAGGCGGGCGAGCGCGACGCGTTGTTGCTCGCCGCCGCTGAGACGGTAGATCTTCTCCTTCGCGCGTCCGGCGAGCCCGACGCGCGCGAGGGCTGCCCCGTACTCGCGCCGTCTTCGCCGCAGGGCTACACCCGAAGCGGCGACGGCCACGTCGAGGTTGGCCGAGACCGTGGCGTTGTCTATGAGCGCGTAGTTCTGGAAGAGGTAGCCTAAAGTGTCGCGCCGGAATCGCCGGCGGGCGCCTCGCCCGAACCGGGTGATGTCGCTGCCGTCGACGCGGATCTCGCCGCCGTCTGCGGTCTCCAGCAGGCCGATGCAGTTGAGCAAGGTAGACTTCCCCGCCCCGCTTGGGCCGACCAGCGCCAGCATCTCGCCGCGGTCCACGGTGAAGCTCACGCCCGACCACAGGGTCCGGGACCCGAAAGACTTGGACAGGTCTTCGACGACGATCATCGAGCTTCTCCTTTTCGTCGCGACGCCTTCATTCCTCAATCGCTACCTGCCTGAGGGAGCGACCATGAGACCCGGCCAGGACGGTGATGGTGACCGCCGCGCCCAGCACGGTGATCGCCAGCATGGCGGCGGGCTCCCAGCCGTCGAGTGGCACGGTATCGGTCGGGGGTGGTGGCATGCCCGCGGCCTCGAGAT
>JADDKG010000081.1 GCA_020253895.1 Rubrobacter sp. | reverse complement strand
GGGGTGGAGCTCACCTTCGCCGTCAACCACCTCTCGCACTTCCTCCTCACGCTCCTGCTCCTCCCGCTGCTGCGCGGCTCCGCGCCCGCCCGGGTGGTGAACGTGGCCTCGGCCGCCCAGAGCCCCATGGACTTCGAGGACCCCATGATGGAGCGCTCCTACAGCCCCATGGAGGCCTACGCCCGCAGCAAGCTGGCCCAGGTTTCCTTCACCTTCGAGTTCGCGGAGCGCTTCCCCGGCTCGGGGGTGTACGCCAACGCCCTCCACCCGGCCTCGCTCATGGACACCAAGATGGTGCGCGAGAGCTTCGGGCGCCCCATGAGCTCTGTGGAGGAGGGGCTCCGGGCGGTGATGCACCTCGCAACCTCGCCCGATCTGGAGGGGGTCTCCGGCCGCTACTTCGACGGCACCCGGGAGGCCCGGGCCCACCCCCAGGCCTACGACCCCGGGGCCAGGGATCGCCTGTGGGAGCTGAGCGAGAGGCTCTGCGGCACCCTGCTCGAGCCCCTGTGAGCGGGAAGCATGCACCTATACAGAGGAGGCTGAAGGGACGCGATGGCTTACGTGGTCTGTGCCAGGTGGACGGCGAGGGAAGGCGAGGCGGAGAGGGTTGAGGCCGCGATCCGGAAGCTCGCGCCGCCCTCCCGGGAGGAGCCCGGGATGATCCTCTACCAGCCCCACCGCGACCCCGAGAACCCCAACGTGTTCTTCTTCTACGAGCGGTATGAGAGCCCCGAGGCCTACCAGGCCCATCTGGACTCCGAGCACTTCCGGCGCTACGGCCTCGGCGAGGCGATACCCCTCCTGGAGAGCCGCGAGCGGGAGTTCTACGAGACGCTGGATATTTGAGCGGCCCTCAGGGGGCGTGCTCCGCGAGCCGCAGGGCGCGGGCCTCCTCCAGGAGCCGCGCCTCGCTCCCGCCCCCGAGGTTCACCAGCGGCGGGCGGAGGTTCAGCCAGGCTTCCTCTCCGGTCAGGCTCCGCATGAGGGTCTTCAGCGCCGGGATGGCCGGGTAGGCCTCCAGCGCGCCCCGCAACCGGGTCAGGCGCTCCTGGGCTTCAGAGGCCGCCGCCTCCCTGCCGGAAGCGTGCAGGTCGTAGACCCGGCGGGCCAGCCGGGCGGTCACGTTCGCCGTGGCAGAGATGCAGCCCGCGCCCCCGGCACGCAAGGTGTCCAGGAGGAAGCGCTCGGTCCCGGCGAACACCCCGAAGCCCGGCAGCTCCCGGCACAGCCTCTCGATCCGGGGCCAGCTCCCCTCGCTGTCCTTGATCCCTCGGACCACCTCCGGGTAGCTCTCGACCAGCCGTCCGACGAGCGGCACGCTGATCCCCACGCCCCCCGTCATCTGCGGGAAGTGGTAGAGGTAGAGGCGCAGCCGCCGGTCGCCCACCCGCTCGATGAGCTCCGCGAAGAACCGGTAGAGCCCCTCGTCGCCCACGCCCTTGTAGTAGAAGGGCGGGAGCACCAGCACCCCTGCCGCTCCGGCCTCCAGGGCGGCCCGGCTCAGCCACGCGGCCTCGGTGAGGGCGCAGGAGCCGGTGCCGGGGAGCAGCCGCTCTCCGGGCACCCCGGCCTCCACCAGCGCCTCCAGCGCGGTGGCCCGCTCCTTCGCCGAGAGCGAGTTCGCCTCCCCCGTCGTCCCGAAGACCCCGAGGCCGTGGCACCCCGCCTCGAGCAGGCGCCGGCAGTGTAGGACGAAGGCCGCGTGGTCAACGTTCAGCTCCTCGTCCATCGGGGTCAGCGCGGCGGCGAAGACACCGCGCAGGCCGTCCTGGGTCACCATGTCCGGAGAGAAGTTCCGCTGCCCGTCAAAACCACTGTGGTGCTCCTCCGTCTTCGGGGTGTGCTCGAAAGCCCTCGCTCCACCAATGATACAGAGGACCGGGCGGCGGTAGCAAACCGGCCGGGTGCCTCAGGAAGACGGGCCTTGAGGGCTTTCCTGGCCCCACGGGAGATCTGCCCGGGATGTCGTCTTGCCTCTTTTCGCGCGCTTTTAGATCCTGTTCCCCGGAGGGCACGGGTGATGTTCGCCCGCGCGCTGCGACAGGCCCCTCTTTTCTGAAGCCACCCGCTCTTTAGGTTGTTTGATCCGGCAGCCGCTCCTCGCGGATAAAAGTCCTGACGGCCAACCAGAAGGAGAGTGCGCCGTAGGCGGTGATCAGCGCGACGCGCACCCAGTGGGTGCTCAGCATCTTCTGGTACAGCGCGTAGTTGGCGGGTCCCAGCACGGGGACGGGCTCTGAGCCGGGTAGGGCGATCTGTCCCTGCCAGCGTCCCCAGAGCAGCGCGGTCAGGAGCCAGAGGGAGATCTGGATTACCACCCCCAGCTTCAGCGCTTGAGAAGGCAGGCCGGGAGGGCGCAGCCGGTACAGCAAAAACGCCAGCACGATGGCCAGGCCGGCCTGGGGGAAGACAACCAGAAACAGCCTCCAGAAATGCTGGCCCTGCACGCGTCCGAACTCCGAAGTCGGGATGAACCTCCAGGTGGGAAAGATGTCTAGCTGCATGAGCCAGATGACCGCGACGTTGTAGAAGGCGACGGCGAGGTTGATGAGCACCAGATAGCGCCAAAGGATGAGTGGCGGCCCGTGCATCGGCAATACGCTCCCTACCGGTTGTGCAGGGTATCACAAAATCTTCGGCCGGGGACGTGCCGTGCTGAGCGGCTTTTGTGGCGCTTCTATCTCCTCTCCTCCTCCCCGGCGGGCCACAGGCGGGCGATAAAGAAGACCAGCGCCGCCGCCGCGAGCAGGCGGCTGACGAGCAGCGGCAGCACGTCTATCCCGAGCGGCACGAAGATCAGGGTGTCCTCGATGACCGCGTGGCAGGCGCACAGAAAGAGGGCTATGAGCGTGATCTCGCGCCTGCTGAAGCGCTGCTCGCGCGCCTGCTCCAGGATGACCCCGGCGCCGAAGGCGAGCCCGAAGACGAGCCCGCCCGCCATGGTCACCGCCCCGCGGGGGGCGATGCCGAGCGGGCGCATGAGGGGGCGCATGAGGGCTGCGAACCGGTCGAGGGCCCCGAGGTCCTTGAGCGCCTGGATGAGGACCATCACCGGGACGACGATGAGGGCGAGCTGTATCACCCCCTCCGCCGCGGCCCGCAGGGCCTCGAGGAGGGCTCCGCCCCACCCGGAGGGCTCCTCGGCGGGCGGGGCGGCCAGCCCGTAGCGGGCCCTCTCCCGGCCACCATCCCACAGCCGGGCCACGGCCAGCCCCGCGGTCGCCGCGAGCCCCAGCCGGAACCCGACCACCAGCAGCGCGCTCACCCCCACCCGGCGGCAGATGGCGGTCTCCACCGGGAGCATGTGCGAGAAGCCCAGCATGAGCGCCAGCGTGAATACCTGCTTGACCGTCAGCTCCATCGTCAGGATGGCCCCTATTGCCGCGTAGAGGTTCAGCAGGTTGCCGAGCACCAGCGGGACTGCCGCCTCCCCCGGCAGCCCGAAGAGCCCCATGGCCGGGGCCAGCGCCTCAAGCAGCAGCCCGTAGACCGGGGTGAACCGCAGCAGGGTCACCGCGGCGGTGACCGGGAAGATCACGACCCCCAGCTCCCAGGACGTCCGGAGCCCGCTCCTGAGCCCCTCCGCCCAGGAGACCGCGCGCAGTATCTTGAGCGCCGTGCCCACGTGAAACCTCGTGCCTCCCGCTCCGCCCCCGCCAACTATACCCGACGGCCACCCGGCCGTTGCGGGCGGGCGGACTTTGCTCTAAGGTTCCACCCACCCCAGGAGGAAAACGAGAGCTTTCAGGAAGGCGGGCTGGATGCGGGTCTCCG
>JADDKG010000080.1 GCA_020253895.1 Rubrobacter sp. | reverse complement strand
GGCCGGCACACAGGAGGGCCGGCAGTTCAGGGTACGTGGTGCGGGGGCGCCCAAGGCCCGGAGCCGCGGCGGAGAACGGGGGGATCTCATCATCAAGGTGCACTTGGTGGTACCCGAAAAGCTCCGGCGGCGGGAACGTGAGATACTTGAGGCGTTCGCCGAGGAGCGCGGCGAGGACGTTCGGGAGCAGCTGTTCAAGAAGGTGGACTCGTGGACGTGAGGAAGAGACCGGTGTTTATGATCGGGGTGGCCGCCGAACTGATCGGGGTGCATCCCCAGACCCTGCGGATGTACGAGCAGAAGGGTCTGCTCCGCCCGCGCAAGAGCCTCAAGAACACCCGCCTCTACTCCCAGGAGGATATAGAGCTCGGGCGCTATATCCAGCGGCTCACCCAGGAGATGGGGATGAACCTCGCCGGAGTGAAGAGGATCCTGGAGCTCGAGCGGGAGATACAGAACCTCAGGGCCGAGAACAGCCGGTTGCGGCAGGAGATAGAGTTCAAAGAGCGCGAGCATAAGCGCCTCATAGCCGAGGTGCACCGCAGCTACCGGCGTGAGATCGTCCTCATGCCCCGGCGGGAGCTCTCGCCCCTGCGGGGGTCGCGGGAGAGGTCCTCCTAGAGAAACCATGCCCAGGACGATGCGCTGCTACCGCCATCCGAACAGGGAGACCCGGGTCTCCTGCGCCACCTGCGGACGCCCCATCTGCACCGAGTGCATGGTGCCCACCGACGTGGGAATAAAGTGTCCCGAAGACGCCAAACTCCCCCGGCGGGCCCGGGTGGGGGCCATGCGACCAAGGCAGCTGGCAAAGAGCCTTCTGGCCGGAGCCGGGGTGGCCCTCGTGGGGCTGCCGGTGGTCTACGCCATCTTCCAGCTAGGCTTTCTGACCCTCCTGCTCTCGCTCGCCGCCGGCTACGGAGCCGGCACGCTCGTCCACCGTGCCGGCGGGCGCAACGGTGGCGCGGTGGCCATGACCATCTCCGGCGTGGCGGTGGCCATACCCTACCTGATCCTCCTGCTCCCGGAGCTGCTCTCCGGTGGCCTGCCAGCCATCAGGCTCGCCGCCGCAGCCCTCGCCGTCCTGACCGCCGTATACAACAGCCGCTAGGCTCCTCCCGCCTGTGGATAACCCCAGATCAAACCCTACAACCCCGCTTTAAGCCCCACCTCGCCGGAGGGACCCTGTGGATAACTCCCCGTAAACCGCTTTGTATAGCCCTAAACCAGCAGCCTCTGACGCCGTCCGGGAACTACCTGAGCTTCAGATACAATTACACTTACCCTTAAGATCAAATTATATCTTAACTTAAGGTCCAGCTTCAAAAATTTCTTTCAGAAACCCTAGCGTAGCCTCAAGACGCATGCTAGGGTTGGAAACCATGAGAGAGGACATGCAGTTCATAGGCGGGATATTGGACGAGCTGGAGGCGATCGTTCAGGATGCGTCGGGGGTCCCGATGCGCCGCGGCCGGGCGGTCGTGGACCGCAGCGACCTTCTGGCGACGCTGGACGAGCTACGGGGCGCGTTGCCGCGGGAACTGGCGGAGGCGGAGTCCGTCCGTCGGGAGTGCGCGGCGATAGTCTCTGCTGCCAGGGAGGAGGCCGAGCGCATCGTTCAGGATGCCCACCGGCGGGCCGACGACATGGTCTACGAGACCGAGGTGTACCGGAGGGCGCAGCGCCGGGCCGGGGAGGTGATAGAGCGAGCCGAGCGCTACGCTGAGGAGGTGGCCCGGGGTTCCGAGGTCTACCGGGACCGGGTGATGGGCCAGCTGGAGAGCTGGTTCCAGGACTCGCTGGTATCGGTGGCGGAGTCCCGGCAGGAGCTCAGCGGTGTGCCGGTGCGCCGCCAGGAGGTGCATCCCGGGCACGATGTGTCCGAGGACGAGGAGCCCGGGGACTGGAGGGCCAGCTCGGCCTAGGTTCCGCCTGTTCCGCGGGGGCAGGTCTTAAGCCCCCTTCTCGCGGGGCGGGGCTGCGTGACCTCTCTTGGAAGGCCGCCCGCTTTTACTTTCGGGGCGGCTTTCTTTCTTCCGCGGGGCCGCCAAGCGGTCCCATGAGCTGGTTCAGGGCCGCTAGGCGGAGGTTCAGCTCGTGGAGGGAGGCGTTAATCCCTGCGGCCCGCTCCGGGGATCCCGAGCCTTCGATGGAGGCCCGCACCACTTGGGCTCTCAGCGTCAGGAAGCGTTGGGAGAGGCCTGAGATCTCCGCGTCCGCCGCGCCGATGTGCTCCTCGAGGCGGCGGGCTTCCTCCAGGCTCTCGCCAGAAGGTGAAGGGGCGTCGCGAATCTCGCGCACCACGCCTGCGGCCTTCTCCCGGCTCTCGGCGACCTCCACCAGCCGCTCGGCGGCGGTGTGCAGCTTGGGGAGGGCGTCGTCGAGCAACTCGCGGGTGGTCTCGTCGGCCTCCTCTATGGCCAGCACCACCCGGTGGTAGACCTCCAGCGCTTCCTCCACCCTCCGGCGGGTCTCACCGCGGGGCAGCCAGCGGGCCCGCCGTTCCGGCGGGACGCGCGGGCGCGGGGGGAGGGGTTCCGGGACACCGGCCCCTTCGAGCTTTCGCCGCTGGAACACCGGATCCCGGTACGAGAGGTAGACGAGGGCGGCGTAGGTGACCAGGGTGAGCGGCAGTATCCACCACAGCTGGGAGGTCGCGAAGACCCCGAGCCCCAGCACCAGCGGAAGGATGTTCATCGGGCGTAGCAGCGCCGCCCGGAGCAGGCGGTTGCGGTCCTCCGGCTCCATCCTCTCAGCGCCTCAGGCGCACCCGGCTGCCGAGCCGGAGCCCCAGCGCCTGGGCCGCGTTGCCCTTGTTGATGGCGACGCTGAGCTTCCAGTGGGAGTCGGGGACCAGGATCAGCTCGCCGGGCTTCGCCGCCCCGAAGGTTTCCACGTAGCGGATAGCCATGTCCCCGTCCCCGGTGTCCAGCCGGAGCTCGTCGCCGTACTTCAGCCCGCAGCCTTCCTGCGAGATGGAGAGCCGGGCGTTCCCGAAGCGGTCTACGTCTATGACCCGCGCTAAGACCTCTCCGCCGGACCACTCGTCCTCGATGGGGCTTTCGGGGCGGACCAGCGAGGACGGGGGTATGCGCTCCCCGAGCCGGTCCATCTCCAGCCCGGCCGCAAGGTGGGCAGCAGCAGGAGCGAAGATGTCCCGCCCGTGGAAGGTGTTGGAGACCGGGTGCAGGTGGTAGCGGGGGTTCGTGAGCTGCACCGCCTCCGCTATGCCGCCGAGGGCCTCCGCCGCGGGGACCAGCAAGCCGTTGTCCGGCCCCACGAGCAGCGCCCCGTCCTCCGAACGCAGGGCCACCGGCCTCCGGCTGGTGCCCACCCCCGGATCCACGACCGCCAGATACACGGCGTCCTCCGGCATGTAGCGGGTGGCGTGCTGCAGGATCTCCGCCCCCGACTCGACCTGGAAGCCCGGCACCTCATGGGTGAGGTCTATGACGCTCACCCCGGGCGCTATCCGGGCCATCACGCCCTTGCAGGTGCCGACGAAGTCGTCGGCGAGCCCGAAGTCCGACAGAAAGCAGATCGGCCGCATCCCGCAGCTTAGTATAAGCCAGCGGGCGCTCAGTCGACCAACGGGCCGGAGCTCTTGCCCCGCAGCCGCTGCAGCAGGTAGTAGCCTCGGATGGCGGCCCCGGCCGCTCGGGCTCGCAGCGGACGCAGCTCCCGCCGCAGCGCCCCGACGTACCGCTCCTCGCTGCCACCAAACTTCTTCTTGAACTTGTAGACGCCCCACATGGGGTGCCCCTCGTGAGGCCGGCAGGGGATGCCCCACATGTCGTAGCGCCGGGCCCCGGCTCGCCGGGCCGCCTCCAGCGCCTCGAACTGCACGAGGTAGGAGGCGTAGAGGTTCTCCCCCTCCCGCGAGGATGCGCCGTAGAGGTAGTACGCCTCCTCGCCGAAGGTCAGGATGACCGCTCCCGCCAGAAGCCGCCCCTCACCCTCCCTCCGGGCGGTGATGAGCTTGGCCGGCAGGTCGCACATGAACTGCCGGTAGTACTCGCGCGGGCGCAGGGCGAACCCCTGCCTCCGGGCCGTCTCCTCGTGGAGGTCCATGAACGCCTCGAGATCCTCCGCGGCCTCCGAAACGGCGGCCACAACCCCCTCGCGCCGGGCCCGGCGCACCCCGTAGCGGGTGTCCTTGGGCAGCGCAGAGAGCTGCTCGTCAGGGTCGCCACGCACCTCCACAACCAGCGTGCACCGCGGCTGTACGCTCGTTCCGCTCGCCGAGAACCCCGGGGCCTTGAACCCGGAGCCCTCGGCCTGGCGCGGCTCGATATCAAGCAGTACCGCCCCCAGCCGCCGCGCATGCTCCGCCGCCGCGGCCGCGGCTTCGCCGGCCGCCGAAGCGTCCTCCGCCACGGGCCCGTGCGGGGCGTAGGCCAGCGCCCCGAAGACCTTTCCTGGGAGCTTCCTCACCAGAAGCTGGACCGCAGCCCCCTCCGCAGCCAGACGCACCGGCCGCCAGCCGTGCCGGCTCCTGAACTCGCCCCACTCCCACGACTGCAGCACGCTCCCGCCCAGCCCGCGGACCAGGGCGTTCCACTCCTCCCGCTCGCCGATCTCCCGCAAGACCGCCAAAGACCTTAGCCTCCGATCTCTTGAAACCGGGCCAATTATCCAGGAAATAGCCCCGAGGGGGCAAACGGAAGCTACCCAGGACCGCAATGTTTAACCTTAAACTTCAAGGACATCTGAGCCT
>JADDKG010000008.1 GCA_020253895.1 Rubrobacter sp. | reverse complement strand
CTCGTCTACTGCTCCATCACCGGCTTCGGCCCCGGGCCGGACGAGGAGCGGCCCGGCTACGACTTCCTCGTGCAGGCGCGGGCCGGGATCATGGGCATAACCGGCTGGCCCGACGGGCCGCCGACAAAGGTGGGGGTGGCGGTGGCGGACATCGTGTGCGGGCTGTACGCGGCGGTGGCGATCCTCGCCGCGCTCCGCCGGCGGTCGGAGACAGGGGAGGGAGCCCGCATCGAGGTGCCGCTCTTCGAGAGCACCCTCTCCTGGCTCGCCAACCGGGCTCAGGAGTACCTGGTCTCCGGGGTGGACGTCGGGCGGCTGGGGAACGCACACCCCACCATCGTCCCCTACCAGACCTTCGAGGCCTCGGACAAGACCTTCGCGGTCGCTGTGGGCAACGACGCCCAGTTCGTCCGGCTGTGCGGGGCGATCGGGCGCGAGGACCTGGCGAAGGATAGCCGCTACGCCACCAACCCGGGGAGGGTTGCGAACCGCGGGGAGCTCACCGGGGAGCTGCAGCGGACCTTCTCCTCCCGGAGGGCGGAGGAGTGGGTGCGGCGCATCCGGGAGGCCGGGGTCCCCTGCGGCCCCGTCAACGAGCTGGCCGAGGTCTTCTACGACCGGCACGTGCTCGGATCTGGCATCCTGCAGGAGGTGGAGCACCCGGCCGCAGGGACGCTCAGGATGCTCGCATCCCCCCTGCTCGTGGACGGGGAGCGTCCCCCCATCCGGCGCCCTCCGCCGGCCCTGGGGGAGCACACCGGCGAGGCAGGTTGGGAGCACCCACCCTGAGTACCACACCGCCCCGGACCCCGCCCCCGGGAAGAGCCAGACGCTCCGGCGGAGGCCTCCCCTCTCTGCGGGGGATAGCCGGAGCCCGCCGCCCGCGCCCGTTGTATCCTTTTCCGTGTGGAGCAGGACATACCCCCGGAGGAAATGCGGTCTCCGCGGGCGGGATGGCGGCGAGCAAGGTCGGCCCGTCCCCGCGGCGCACCCTCCGTGGTGTGCCGTCGCTTCGGTCAGGCCGCTGCGGGGCGGACGCGGTGAAGCCATCTCTGCGGAAGGAGTGAGGGGAGCTTGATGGACAACCGAGCAGCAACCTCGCCGGGCGCCCGTCTCAGGCGGGCGTGGAGCGAGGAGAGGCCATTGCAGGTGGTGGGGGTCATAAACGCCTACGCGGCGATCCTGGCCGAGGGCGCGGGCTTCCGGGCCCTCTACCTCTCGGGCGCGGGGGTGGCCAACGCCTCCTACGGCCTGCCGGACCTCGGGATGACCAACCTGAACGACGTCCTGTGCGACGCCCGCAGGATCACCGGCGTGACCGACCTGCCGCTTTTGGTGGACGCGGACACCGGCTTCGGGCCCGCGTTGGTCATCGAGCGCACCGTGCGCGAGATGATCCGGGCCGGGGTCGCCGGGATACACATCGAGGACCAGGTGCAGGCCAAGCGCTGCGGCCACCGCCCCGGCAAGGAGCTGGTCGAGCCGGAAGAGATGGCCGACCGGGTAAGGGCCGCCGTGGCGGCCAAGACCGACCCCGAGTTCGTGATCATGGCCCGCACCGACGCGGTCGCCGTCGAGGGGCTGGAGGCAGCCGTAGAGCGCGCGAAGCTCTATGAGGAAGCGGGGGCGGACGCGGTATTCGCCGAGGCCGTGACCGGGCTTGAGGACTACCGGCGCTTCACCGAGGCGCTGGAGGTACCCGTCCTCGCCAACATCACCGAGTTCGGGAAGACCCCGCTGTTCACCACGCAGGAGCTCGCTGGGGTCGGGGTAGGGCTCGCGCTCTACCCGCTCTCGGCGTTCAGGGCGATGAGCGCCGCGGCGCTCAGGGTCTACCGGACCATCCGGGAGGAGGGAACCCAGAAGGGCGTCGTCGAGGAGATGCAGACCCGCCAGGAGCTCTACGAGTTCCTCGGCTACGAGTCCTACGAGGAGAGGTTGGATCGGCTTTTCGCCAGAGGCAGGGAGGGATGAGCTTGGCAAAGAAGAGCGTCGGGCTATCCGGTGCGATAGCCGGGGACACCGCGATCTGCACGGTCGGGAGCGAGGGCGACAGCCTGGAGTACCGCGGCTACCCCATAGAGGATCTCGCGGAGAAGGCGACCTTCGAGGAGGTCATGTACCTCCTCATCCGGGGGGAGCTCCCGGACAGAGAGGAGCTCGAGGAGTACAGAAAGAGGCTCTCCGGGATGCGGGGCCTCCCCGGGGAGCTCAAGGCGGTCCTCGAGAGGATCCCGGCCTCCACCCACCCCATGGAGGTGCTGCGCACCGGCTGCTCGATGCTCGGCACCCTCGAGCCCGAGGGAAAAGGGAGGGAGGCGCAGGAGATCGGGGAGCGCCTCATCTCCTGCTTCCCGTCGATGCTCCTCTACTGGTACCACTTCGCAAACGGCGGTCAGAGGATCGAGACCGACACCGGGGAAGACTCGCTCGCCGGCCACTTCCTGCGTCTGTTGCACCAGAGAGAGCCCGAGGAGGAGAAAAGGCGGGCCGTGGACGTCTCGCTCATCCTCTACGCCGAGCACGAGTTCAACGCCTCCACGTTCACCGCCAGGATCATCGCCTCCACCGGCTCGGACTTCTACTCCGCCATAACCGGGGCGATAGGCGCGCTACGCGGCCCGCTGCACGGCGGGGCGAACGAGGCGGTAATGGAGTACCTGGAACGCTTCCGGAGCCCGGATGAGGCCGAGAAGTGGCTGCGGGAGGCCCTTGCCCGGGGAGAGCGGATCATGGGCTTCGGGCACCCGGTCTACACCCGGGTGGACCCCCGCTCGGACATCATAAAGGGCTGGTCGAGGCGGCTCTCCGAGGGCCACGAGGAAGGGTATCTCTACGAGGTGAGCGAGCGCATCGAGACGCTCATGCGCGAGGAGAAGGGCCTCTTCCCCAACCTCGACTTCTACAGCGCCTCGGCCTACCGCTTCTGCGGGATACCGACGGAGATGTTCACCCCGCTCTTCGTCTTCTCCCGGACCTCGGGCTGGGCGGCCCACGTCATAGAGCAGAGGGAGTCCGGGAAGATCATCCGCCCCTCTGCCAACTACGTCGGCCCCGAGAGGAGAGAGTTCGTCCCGTTGGAGGAGCGCTGAGATGGCGGATAAGGTCATAGAGAGGATCTCGGAGTACGTCTGCGGGTACGAGCCGGAGAGCCCCCTCGCGCGCGAGACCGCCCGCTACTGCCTGATGGACTCTATCGGCTGCGCCCTTCTCGCGCTGCGCTACCCGGAGTGCGCCAAGCTGCTCGGCCCGGAGGTGCCGGGGACGCTCGTGCCGCACGGCTCCCGGGTCCCGGGCACCCCATACGAGCTGGACCCGGTCAAGGCCGCCTTCGACATAGGCTCCTCCATCCGCTGGCTGGACTACAACGACACCTGGCTCGCCGCCGAGTGGGGCCACCCCTCGGACAACCTCGGCGCGATCCTCGCGGTCTCCGACCACCTGAGCCGCAGGCGGCGCGCGGAGGGAGGCGAGCCGCTCTACGTGCGCGACGTCCTCTCCGCCGCGATAAAGGCGCACGAGATACAGGGCGTCCTCGCGCTCGAGAACGCCTTCAACCGGGTCGGGATCGACCACGTTTTGCTCGTCCGGGTCGCCTCCTCCGCCGTTGCGGCGCGCCTTCTCGGGGGAGGGCGCGAGGAGGTGGAGAGTGCCGTCTCTGGGGCTTTCATAGACGGAGGCCCGCTGCGCACCTACCGGCACGCGCCGAACGTAGGGAGCAGGAAGTCCTGGGCCGCCGGGGACGCGACGAGCCGCGGGGTGAGGCTCGCGACGATGGCGCTGGCGGGCGAGATGGGCTACCCGAAGGCGCTCACCGCCGAGGGCTGGGGGTTTCAGGACGCGCTTTTTGGGGGCAGGGAGATAAAGCTCTCCCGCCCGTTCGGGAGCTACGTGATGGAGAACGTCCTCTTCAAGATCTCCTTCCCCGCCGAGTTCCACGCCCAGACGGCGGCCGAGGCCGCCATCCGGCTGCACCCCGAGGTAAGAGACCGCCTGGACGAGGTGGAGAGGGTCGAGATCACCACCCAGGAGCCGGCGATAAGGATCATCACCAAGGAGGGGCCGCTCAACAACCCGGCGGACCGCGACCACTGCATCCAGTACATCACGGCCGTGGCCCTGATCTTCGGCGAGATCACCGCGGACTCCTACGAGGACTCCTTCGCGAAAGACCCCCGCATAGACGAGCTCCGGGCCAGGACAACCGTAAAGGAAGACCCGCGCTACAGCCGCGACTACTTCGACCCGGACAAGCGCTCCATAGCCAACGCGGTGCAGGTCTTCTTCCGGGACGGCACCTCGACGGAGAAGGTGGAGGTGGAGTACCCGATCGGCCACCGCAGGAGGCGCAAGGAGGGTATCCCGCTCCTCGAGGAGAAGTTCCGGGCCAACGCCGCAACCCGGCTCCCGAAAAAGAGGCTGGAGCGGCTAGAGGAGCTCTTCTCGGACCAGGGAAGGCTCGAGGCGACGCCGGTCGACGATCTGATGGGCCTGCTCGCGATGTAAGCCCCGGGTCCGCCGCGTCTCTGGCCCTGCCGGGGCGACCCTCCGGCCCGCCCGGAGGCGGCGCACCATCTCTAGCCGCGGTGCTACCGCCCTCCGTCCCCGACCACAAAAGGCTGCGGTCCCGGCGATCCCTGGGAAAGGCCGGAAAGGCTTGACAGCCCCACCTTCCGGGGATATGGTGGCGCTTGCCTCAGGGGTGTAAAAGGGAAAGGAGGCGCCATGACCGAGGTCGCAGGCTCCACCGAGCTGGGCAGGGAGCAGCTTCTCGATGCCTACCGCACGATGCGCACCATCCGGGAGTTCGAGGATCGGCTGCACGTGGAGTTCGCCACGGGTGAGATCCCGGGCTTCGTCCACCTCTACGCGGGCGAGGAGGCCATAGCCGCCGGCGTCTGCGCCCACCTGGACGAGGACGACTACATCGCCTCGACCCACCGCGGGCACGGGCACGCCATCGCCAAGGGCTGCGACGTCAAGGCGATGATGAAGGAGATCTACGGCAAGGCCGACGGCATCTGCCACGGCAAGGGCGGCAGCATGCACATCGCCGATCTGGACAAGGGCATGCTCGGGGCCAACGGGATCGTGGGCGGCGGACCCCCGCTGGTGTGCGGGGCCGGGCTCTCCGCCAAGGTACGGGGGACGCGGCAGGTGGCGGTCTCCTTTACCGGGGACGGCGGCTCCAACCAGGGCACCTTCCTCGAGAGCCTCAACCTCGCCGCCGTGTGGGGGCTGCCCTGCGTCTTCGTGATCGAGAACAACGGCTACGCCGAGGCCACCTCCACCAACTTCTCCGTCCGGGGGCTGGACATAGCCAAGCGGGCCGACGGCTTCGGCATCCCCGGGGTGGTGGTGGACGGGCACGACTTCTTCGCCGTCTACGAGGCGGCGGGAGAGGCGATAGAGCGGGCCAGGAACGGAGGAGGCCCCACCCTCATCGAGTGCAAGGTCAACCGCTACTACGGCCACTTCGAGGGCGACGCGCAGACCTACCGCGCTCCGGACGAGGTCGAGAACATCCGCAAGGAGAAGGACTGCCTGATGCTCTT
>JADDKG010000079.1 GCA_020253895.1 Rubrobacter sp. | reverse complement strand
GTCCCCGAAGGGCAGGTAGGTGAAGAGGTGGGCGAGCATGACGTAGGTCGGGTAGCCGGTGTAGTCCGGTATGCCGAGCACCGCCGCCTTGGCCTGGAGCGTCGCCGAGTCGCGCAGGCGCGGCAGGTCGTAGTACAGGACGGTCGGGGCGAGGGTCCTGAGGTAGAGCAGAAGGGCGAAACCCCCGCAGAGCACCGCAGCAAGCCACCCGGCCCATCCCTCCCGGCCACCCGACCGCAGCCTCTCCTTCTCCATAGCCGGAGAAGTTACCACAAAGATCCCGGAAGAAAGCCCGCCCCGCCAGGCGGTAACATGCAGGTCATCATGGAAACCGGAAGACGCCAGAGGGGGATCTCCTTACGGAAGGCGGCCCTGCTCGCCACCCTCCTGCTCGTTATCCCAATAATCTCCGCCTGCGCCCGCCACGAGGCAGCGAAGGCTCCCTCCCCGCAGCCCCGGGAGACGACCCTCCCCGACGCGCGCCTCATCCCCGAGCTCCGGGAGGGAGGGTACGTGATCTTCTTCCGCCACGCCGCAACCGACCTCTCGGCCTCGGACGCCGAGGAGCCCGACCTCCGCGACTGCACCACCCAGCGCAACCTCAGCCCGGAGGGCCGCCGGCAGGCGCGAAGGATCGGCGAGGCGTTCCGCGAGCTCGGGATCCCCACCGGCCCCGTCCTCGCCAGCCCCTACTGCAGGACCCGGATGACCGCCACCCTGGCCTTCGGGCGGGTGGAGACGACCAGATCCCTCCTTCCCCCGGACTACGATCCCCCCGGCCCCCGGGAGCACCCCGACCTGCCCCCGGAGGCCCTCACACGCCTCCTCTCCACCCCACCCCCGCCCGGGAAGAACGCGGTGCTCATCGGACACGAGTCGGCCCTGCGAGAGGCCACGGGCGCGTCGCTCCCCGAAGGCGGCGCGGCGATCTTCGACCCGCACCGGGACAAGAGCCCTCCAGCGCCGCTGAAGACCCTGCCACCAGACTACTGGTCCCGGCTCGCCACCCCGGAAGAAACCACCGCTCAGCACGAAGCCCGCAGCCGCCGGTAGTCCTCCACCGAGACCACCGCAAGCCCCGAGCCGTCACGCCTCATGTACCCGTCCTCGTCCAGAAACAGGATGTGCGTCGCCGGGACCGAGACCCCCCCGGAGCTGACCTCCCCCCACTCCACCCATACCTCCTCCCAGCCTCTGACCTCCCCTATGACCTCCTCCAGAGGCCGCTCGTAGCGGGCGGTGATGACCATCGCCTCGCCTCCGTACTCCTCCCGAACCTCCTCCAGAGCCTCCCTGAGGTTCACCGAAAACCTCCATCCCGGAGTTTCTAAAACCACACCTCGTAGCCCTTATTCTATAAGGCAGGTAGCTCCTAATCCGCCGTTTTTGTAACCCTGAATGGCTTGTGAAAAAATTAACCGCAGCTTCGCCGCTTTTTGTTACACTTCGAAACACAGAGGTAAGACCAGTTGGCGAAGAGGAGGTCACGGCGAGCGATGCGGAGCAAGATCAAGAACCTGAGGTGGCGGCGGTGGTACGATGCGTTTGCCCCGACGGCCCAGATGTTCCACGGTCTGGGGAAGGGGCTTGGGCGCGGCAGGGGGCCACGACTGGCTGAGCCCCCGGCCAAGGAGCCGCCGAGCGAGGAGACCAGGAGCAAGATCCTGGTTTTCTAGCGTCTCTTCGCAAAAGAAAGCCGCAGAGATATCGAGGAGCGGGCCGCTATTGCGGCCCGCTCCTTTTGCATGTGCGTCTGGGGGGAGCATGCTATATTGTTGTTATGACCTCCGGGGCCAACTCTGAGTCTGCGCGGCGCAAGAAGCTCTACGAGAAGATAGCCGCCCACATCCGGGGGCTCATAGCCAGCGGCGAGCTCCAGCCCGGGCAGGCCCTTCCCTCGGAGCGCAAGCTGGCCGAGCAGTTCAAGGTAGGCCGGGCCGTCGTCCGGGAGGCCGTGCGCCAGCTGGAGGCGCACGGTCTGGTGGAGAGCCGACACGGCGGGGGCAACTACGTTCGGGAGATCACCAGCGAGCACCTGGTAGCCCCCATAGCCAGCGTCCTCAGCAACAGCAAGGCCCAGCTACGCCAGGAGCTGATGGAGGCCCGCCTGCTCTTCGAGCCGCAGGTTGCCCGCGAGGCCGCGGCGCAGGCCGACGAGGAGGACATCAGGCGGCTCGAGGCCGTCATCCGGCGGCAGCAGGAGCGGGTGGCCCGCGGCCAGCCCACCCCCAGGGAGGATGCCGAGTTCCACAGCCTGCTCGCCCAGGCCACCCACAACACGGTCGTGGAGCGGGTGATGGAGATCATAAACGGGCTGCTCGAGGACTCCTACGAGCGGCTCTTCCAGCACGGTGAGCGCTCCCGGCGCTCGCTGGAGGGCAACAGCCGCATCCTGGAGGCCGTGATGCAGCACGACCAGGACGCGGCCGAGAAGGCCATGAGAGAGCACATAGCCGACGTCGCCCGCAGCCTCTGAAGGCAAGCCCCTCCCCCGGTGTGCGAAGCGCCAAGAACGGCTGTAAAATTGGATCTACCAGTTTGGGGAAGAAAGAGGGAGGTGAGGTGGCTAAGGTAGACGGGGCGCTATTAAAGGCTGCCAGGGAGCGGGTGTTCATGTCCCGGGAGGAGCTGGCCGAGGCTCTGGCCCTGAACATCGGGGTGGTCGTGGGGCTAGAGGCCTCCGAGCGCACCGAGGTACGGGAGAACCTGGTCGAGGATCTCACCCAGATCCTCTTCGTCTCCCGCTCCGAGCTGACCAGCCATCCCGAGCCTCCGGAGCCGGTGCAGGTGGACCTGCGACCGGAGGATCTCCCATACGAGGTGTAGGGCGGCGTGCAACTGTACCTGGTGGACGGCGCCCGGCTGAGGGAGCTGCGCGAGCGGGCGGGGCTCTCCCAGGAGGAGCTCTCGGAGATGGTCGGCTACAGCCCCACCTGGGTCGCCGAGCTGGAGCGCCAGAGCCGGACGTACGTCCTGGAGATCCTGGTGCAGAAGCTCGTCGGGGCACTCGGGGTCAGGATCTCCGACCTCTCGGCCTTTCCCGACCCCCCGGCCCCCCCGGCGGAGCCCGAGGACCTGCGCGTCTCCCCCGGAAGCCTGAAGGCCCTCAGGGAGAGGGCGGGTCTCTCGCGGGAGGAACTGGAGCGGAGGGCCGGGCTTGCACCGGGCTCCGTGGCCCGGGCGGAGGAGGCCGGAGAGGGGGATGAGATCCTGGCCTCCGTAGAGACCATCTGGCGGCTGGCGCGGGCGCTGGAGGCCTCCCCTACACATCTTGTGGCGAAAGGCGCAGGCTCTACCTAGTTCTCCCCGCGCCCCCTCTAAGGCGCGAATACGCCCAGGCCGCGGCGGTGAAGACCGCTGCCGCGGCGAGCCCCACCGCCCATTCCAACTCCGCGAGCGGAGCGAGAAGCCCTCTCAGGGCCTCGTCCTCGAAGAACATCTCCACCGCGACGTAAACCAGCAGGGCTGCTCCGGCGTAAACCAGGATCGGAAGCCGCTCCAGAAGCGCGCTGAGCAGGGTGCTGCCCCAGATCACCAGGGGTATGCTGAGCAGCAACCCCACCCCGAGCAGCCACAGGTTGCCACCCGCGATCCCCACGAGCGCTATGACGTTGTCGAGGGACATCACCGCGTCGGCGAGTACGATGATCTTCACCGCGTCCCAGACGCCACGCCCAGCGCCCTCGTCCCGGCTTTTCTCATCGCCGGGATCATTCTCCTCTTCACCCTCCCGAACGAGTCCCCAGGAGATCCAACACAACAGCGCACCCCCTGCCGCCCGCAGGAAAGGAATGGAGAGCAGGAAGGTGACGACCGCGGCGAAGATCATCCGTAGCCCCACCGCCCCGGCGGCCCCCCACACTATGGCCTTCCGGCGCAGAGAACCCTTGAGGCGGCGGCTGGCCATCGCTATGACCACCGCGTTGTCCCCCGAGAGGATGAGGTTCACGAAGAGAAGTCCCCCGAGCTTGGAGATGATATCCCAGTGCAGCAAACGCCCCTCCCTGCCACGTGGTGTCGCGGTACGTCCCTTCTATTAAAACCCGGGTCCGGCCCGGCGCGGGTCAGCGCCCGGTCTCCGAGGCTTTCCTTCTCTCCCGCTTGCGGCGCTCCATGGCCGCCGCGTGACGCGTGTACTGGCTCACGTATCGGGCGGCCACGGGGTTGTGGTCCCTGATGCGGGGCCACCACAGCGGCCCCAGGTGCTCGTGGAGCCACAAAAACCCGATGGCGAACCCGGCACTCAGTATCGCCTGATAGGCCAGAAACGGCAAGAGGGCCTCGGGCAACGCAACCCCCCGGCCGAGCCCGAGGTCCAGGAGCACCTCGTGGACCAGGCGCGAGAGCGGGAAGGCCGGCAGCCAGTAGAGCACCGCCGGGGTGACGCCCCCGAGCCGGATCCTTCCGGAGGCCAGCAGCAGGTCGTAGCCCGCCCCAAACAGGGCGAGCGGCAGCCCGAGGCCGAGCGTGGTGAGCACCACGTAGCCGGGGGAGAGGCCGGCCACGGCGGCCACCCCCCCGGCCACTATCCCGGCGCCGAGCCCTATGACCGCGCCGGGGAAGGTTACCTCGGCGAGGAGGCGGACGGAGGTCGCGTTCACGGGCCCCTGCTGACCCTCAGTCCGGAAGCGCCCCGTAGGCCAGGAGGCTGTAGAAGAGTATCCCGAGGTAGAACAGCGCCCCCAGCGCGATAAACGCGTTGTTCAAGATCCCCGGCCGGATGTTCTTCGGCAGGAGCAGGTTGTTAGTCAGGAGCAGCAGCACGCAGTACGCTCCCATCACGAACGTGGAGAGGAACGCCAGCACCCCGAGTATCGCCTGCGGCCCGTCCGTAGGCCCGAAGAAGAGGAGCACCAGGATCCCGAAAGCTATAACCCCCCACAGGAACGCGAAGTATATGTAGCTTATGTTGAAGCGCCGCAGCCCCGGGATGAAGTAGTAGGCCATGTCGGACTGCCCCCGGGAGAAGGCGTCGAAGATGCCCAGCGTCCCCTTCCAGCCCACGATGGCGATGAACAGCAGGAACGCACCGCCCATTACAACCCCGCCGGCGGAGGCGAAGGCGTCGGCCATCGCGCTTATCGCGGCGCTCTCCTCACCGGCCTCGATGGCCTGCTGGACGTTGGGGTTGAGCCGCGAGGCCTGCAGGGCGAGGACCGTAAAGACGATGGTCACCAGCATAGTTATGCCCCAGAAGAGCACCAGGGCATCAAACAACACCCAGCGGGTCCAGCCCTTCCACTTGCGCAGCTCCTCCGGGTCCTCAGTGTCGAACATGTAGCCCCGGGAGGGCATGCTCTCCTCCTCGCCGGCGTGCAACAGGCCCCGGATGCGCGGCAGGTACGCCCCCATCCCCGCGCCCTTGTCCCGCAGGTAGAGCGTGTACCACATCTGCTGCATCCCCGAAGGACCGGCGAAGGCCACCGAGCCCACGATGACCGGGAACCAGGCCGCCGTGAGAGCCTCCGGCGGGATGTACCCGAAGGCAAACAAGCCGGCGATGGTCGCCCACAGGTCCCCGAAGTTCCCCACGATCGCGGCCACGACCGCCGAGCCGACGACCATCACCCCAACCAGGAAGGTGAGTATGCTCTCGACCGCGTTGTAGACCACGTTGGCGAAGGTAAAGATGACCCCGATGAGAAGCAGCGCCACTATGGCCGAAACGAGCCAGGGGATCCCGGTCAGAAGCTCAAGGGCGTCGGCCCCGGCGGCGACGTGCCCCGGCCAGATGTAGATCAGCATGGCCACCGCGAAGAAGAACCACATTATCGGCTTCCACAGCCGGGCGGCCCCGAAGAAGATGCTCTCGCCGGTGGCTATGGCGTAGCGGGCAAACTCGAACATCACCACCGCCTGCACCGTCACCCCGATGAGGAACAGCCACCGGATCTCGGGCCCGAAGAGCAGAACGAGCCGCGGCCACATATACGTCTCGCCGAGCCCCACGCCGAGGGCCACCAGGATCATGGCCGGCCCGAGTATGTGAAGCGAGTGCGGAGCCTCGGGCAGCGGGCGGATGGGCATCGGGTCGAGCCTTCCCGCCTTCCAGACCCTCTCCCTTTGTTCTCGACCGGTGGTTACATCAGCCATCTGCGCGCACCCCTTTCTCTCCTTTCCCTGGAGCTTCCCCTACCCCACTATCCTCCGGCAGCCAAGGCTCCTTCCCTACCGGCCCGGACGGTCCCGGCCAGATGATCCATGGCGGCCATCACCCCTCCTTTCGAGTGCGGTATCCTCGCAACCGCAAGCCCCATCTCCACCCCGCTTAAAGCGCCCACGAGCATGAGGTCGTTGAGGTCGCCGAGGTGCCCTATCCTGAAGACCTTCCCCGCGAGCCTCCCGAGCCCGGCCCCCAAAGACATGTTGAATTCCTCCAGCACGACGCGCCTCAGCCCGTCCGCGTCATACCCCTCGGGTACGAGCACCGCCGTGAGCGAGCTGCTGTACTCCTCCGGCTCCAGACAGAGCACCTCGAGCCCCCAGCCCCGCACCGCCCGGCGGGTGGCCTCCGCGTGCCTCCCGTGCCGGGCGAAGACGTTCTCCAGCCCCTCCTCGAAGAGCATCCCGAGCGCCTCCCGCAGCCCGTAAAGAAGGTTGGTCGGCGGCGTGTACGGGAAGTAGCCGTCCCGGTTGCCCGCGAGCATCGGCCGCCAGTCCCAGTAAGACCGCGGAAGCCGCGCCCCCCGCGAGGCCTCAAGGGCCCTCTCGCTGAGCGCGTTCAGCCCGAGCCCCGGCGGCAGCAACAGCCCCTTCTGCGAACACCCGACAGCAACGTCGACCCCCCACTCGTCGTGGTGGTAGTCGATGGACCCGAGAGAGGAGATCACGTCCACGAGAAAGAGGGCCGGGTGCCCGGCCCCGTCGATCGCCTCCCGGATCTCCGCTATCCGGCTCGTACATCCCGTAGAGGTCTCGTTGTGCACCACCGCAACGGCCTTTATCTCGTGCCGCCGGTCCACGGAGAGCCGCCACCCCACCACCTCAGGATCCACCCCATGCCGCCAGTCACCCGGCACGAACTCCACCTCAAGCCCGAGCCGCCGCGCCACCCCGCACCACAGGGTGGCGAAGTGCCCCGTCTCGAACATCAGCACCCGGTCCCCCGGCGAAAGGGTGTTGACCAGCGCCGCCTCCCAGGCCCCCGTCCCCGAGGACGGGAAAACCACCACCGGACCCGAACACCGGAATACCCGCCGCAGGCCCTCCAGCACCTCCGCCGTGAGCCGGGCAAACTCCGGCCCCCGGTGGTCTATGGTCGGGGCGGAGAGGGCCCGTAACACCCGGTCCGGGATATTGGTAGGACCAGGTATCTGCAAGAAGTGCCTCCCGCTCCGGTAAGCCATGTCTCAAAACCTCCGAGGACGGCGGTGCGCGGTTCCCGCTCAGAAGCGCTTTAGCCGTCGGATGGAGGCCGTTTCCCTTTCACCCGCTCACCCTCTTCCCGCCTACAAAGGTAGGACCAGTTGCCCGACAGCTTACATCCCTGCTCTCTTTGTGTCAAGAGTTGGTATGG
Organism: Rubrobacter sp.; assembly: GCA_020253895.1. Lineage (GTDB taxonomy): Bacteria > Actinomycetota > Rubrobacteria > Rubrobacterales > Rubrobacteraceae > Rubrobacter_B. Next base: position 263 of record JADDKG010000079.1, on the reverse strand, counting down.
CCAGTTTTGGTGATCTATCATCCCATCGACGGGGCGCAAGGAGGTGAAGAGAGCGGTGCGTTTCGAGGAGCTGAGCGACCGGGACCTTGAGGCTCTGCGGCAGGAGATAACAGAGTACTACCAGACCTACTACGCGGAGCTGCGCAGCCGGCTCGCGGACCACGAGCTGGCCATTCCCGCCGTGGCGGTTCCCGAGCACCTGAAGGGCTACCGGAGGGTGGTGACCGTGCTGGGACAGGACGGGGTGGTGGTGACCCACTGGC
>JADDKG010000078.1 GCA_020253895.1 Rubrobacter sp. | reverse complement strand
CTCGGAGCGTACGAGCTTGCCGAGAGGGTGTGCCGGGTGTTTGGGTGTCCCCATTACGAGCATCTCACCGTCCCACAAAATGTCGCCTGATCGTGCATTAAGGGTGGCAGGATCATCACCGCCGCGGACGACTACGTGGGGGACATCTTTATCGAGGACGAGACCGTCTCCCTGATAGGACGCTCGCTCGACGTGCAGGCGGACAAGGTGATAGACGCAACCGGCAAGTACGTCATCCCCGGCTGCGTCGACCCGCACACCCACATGGAGATGCCCTTCGGCGGGACCGTAAGCTGCGACGACTTTACCTCCGGCACGATCTCGGCGGCCTTCGGCGGGACCACCACGCTGGTCGACTTCTGCCTGCAGCAGGCCGGGCAGACGCTCCCCGAGGCGCTCGCGACCTGGCACGAGAAGATAGAGCGCGCCAAGCCGGTCATAGACGTGGGCTTCCACCTCGCGGTGACCGACCTGAAGGAGGGCGGGACGCTCGAGGACCTGGCGAAGGCCCCCGAGGAGGGGGTGACGAGCTACAAGCTCTTTATGGCGTACAAGGGTGCGATCATGGTGGACGACGAGACCCTCTTCCGGGTCATGCAGGTGGCCTCAAGGACGGGCGCCCTCGTGATGGTGCACGCCGAGCACGGCGACTCCATAGACGTCCTGGTGAAGCAGGCGCTCGCCGAGGGGAAGACCGAGCCGAAGTGGCACGCCGCGACCCGCCCGCCCATAACCGAGGGCGAGGCGACCAACCGTGCCATCCAGCTCGCCCACCTCGCCGACGCCCCCCTCTACGTGGTCCACGTCTCGTGCAAGGAGGCCATAGAGCCCATCGCCCGCGCCAGGGAGGCCGACTGGCGGGCGTGGGGCGAGACCTGCACCCAGTACCTCTTTATCGACGAGAGCTACCTGGACAAACCAGACTTCGAGGGCGCCAAGTACGTCTACACCCCGCCGCCGCGCCCCAAGGAGAACCAGGAGCACCTCTGGCACGCGCTCTCCACGGGGATACTCTCCGTGATCTCCACCGACCACTGCCCGTTCAAGTTCGACGGGCAGAAGACCCTCGGCAGAGACGACTTCTCCAAGATCCCCAACGGCGGCCCCGGCGTCGAGGACCGTCTCATGATGATCCACAACTTCGGGGTCCGGGAGGGGCGCATCTCGCTCAACAGGATGGTGGAGCTCCTCTCGACCGCCCCGGCGCGCTTCTTCGGGCTCTACCCCCGCAAGGGTACGATCGCGGTGGGCTCCGACGCCGACATCGTCGTCTTCGACCCGAACAGGAAGAAGACCATCTCCGCCGAGACCCACCACTCCAACATCGACTACAACCTCTACGAGGGGACCGAGGTGACCGGGGTCCCGGAGACGGTCCTGCTGCGCGGGCAGGTGCTGGTCGAGGACGGCGAGCTCCTCGCCAGCCCCGGGGCCGGGCGCTTCGTGAAGCGGGCGCGCTTCGGCGAGGAGCTCCCGGGGGCGGCCGGCGAGCGGCCCATCTCGGTGGGGTGATCCCGGTGGCGGACGAGCATACCCGCCGCGTCTACGAGCGGGCCCGGATGGGCGGGAGGCTCGGCTTCTCCGGGGAGCGCCCGGCCGTCCTGGTGGTGGACTTCAGCCGCGGCTTCACCGACCCCGAGTGCCCCCTCGGAGCGGACATGAGCGCCGAGGTAGAGGCCACGCGGTGCCTGCTCGACGCCGCCCGCGGGCGGGGGCTCCCGGTGATCTTCACCACGATCGCCTTCGAGGAGAACCTCGTCGACGGGGCACTCTGGGTCAAGAAGGTCCCCTCTCTCGGCGAGCTCGTGCTCGGGAGCCGCCTGGTAGAGATAGACTCCCGCCTCGGGCGCCGTCCGGAGGAGACGGTCATCGTCAAGAAGGGCGCCTCGGCCTTTTTCGGGACGAACCTCTCCGCCATTTTGGCCTCCCTCGGGGTGGACTCGGTAGTCCTCTGCGGGGCGACGACGATCGGGTGCGTGAGGGCCACCGCCGTGGACCTCCTGCAGTACGGCTACCCCACCCTCGTCCCGCGCGAGTGCGTCGGCGACCGGGCCGCCCCTCCCCACGAGGCCAACCTCTTCGACATCCAGGCCAAGTACGCCGACGTCGTCTCCGTCGAGGAGGCGCTGTACTACCTGGCGCGGACCGGAGAGGCCAGCCCGCTCCCCTGACCCGAACCCCGGGCATCCTGCCCGGGGGCGGGGCGCAGCCGCTACCTGTATAATCTTTGGTCAGACAAACTGCCGAGGAGGCCTGCGGTGCCCGGCAACAGACAAGCCAGAAGCTCCGGCAAGACCAAGACCTTCGAGCGTATAGCTTCCAGCATCCGCGACTCGATCCTCAGCGGCGAGCTGGGCCCGGGGGACAGGCTGCCCCCCGAGACGGAGCTGGCCCGCAGGTTCGGGGTGAGCCGGCCGACGCTCCGCGAGGCCCTTAAGGCCCTGGAGGCGCTGGACGTTCTGGAGAGCTTCACCGGGCCCTCGGGGGGCACCTTCGTCAGCACGCCGGACAGCTTCGGGATAGCGGACCATCTCGCGAGCTCCCTGGTGCTCCTGTTCGGGGCGGAGAAGGTAAGCCTGGAGGAGCTCTGGGTGGCCCGGGAGACAATCGAGGTCCGGGCCGGGGAGCTTGCCGCCGGGCGGCGCACGGAGCGAGATCTGGAAGCCATGCTCGGGGTCATAGAGGAGGACGAGGGCAAGGACTACGCGAGCTACTTTCCGGACATAACCTTCCACCGGACCATAGCCGAGGCCTCGCACAACCGGTTGCTCAGCCTGTTCATGCTCGCGGTACACATGACGCTCGCAAGCATAGCCAGGGACTACGTGATCCCCGACGCCAAGGAGCTCTCCCAGCGGCAGCACCGCCTCATCTACGAGGCAATCCTGCTAAAAGACGGCGCGCTGGCCCGGAGGAGGATCCAGGAGCACCTCGAGATGGCCTACTCGGTGTACCAGGGGGCGGTGCGCAGAAGATCCAGGGAGCTGGCCGCCAGAGGATGATCCGGGTCACCTGTGGAGGGAGGGATGCGCGAGGTACGGGCGGAGAAGATAGCCGGGGTGGTGAGGGACCTGTGCATCGAGGCGAACACCTGCCTCCGGGAGGACCACCTCTCCGCCCTGCGGCGGGCCCTGGAGGAGGAGAAGTCCCCTCTGGGGAGGGAGGTGATCCGGCAGCTTCTCGAGAACGCCCGGGTGGCCTGCTCGGAGTGCGTTGCCTTCTGCCAGGACACGGGCTACGCGGTCTTCTTCGTGGAGCTGGGCCAGGAGGTCCGCATAACGGGCGGCACGCTGCAGGAGGCCGTTGACGAAGGGGTCAGGCGGGGCTACCGGGAGGGGTACCTCCGGAAGTCCATCGTGGAGAGCCCGCTGCGGCGCAAGAACACCGGGGACAACACCCCGGCCATCGTCTACTGCGAGCCCGTACCAGGACAGCGGCTGCGCATAACCATGCTCGCCAAGGGGGCGGGCTGCGACAACGCGAGCGCCATAAGGATGCTCACCCCGGCCGAGGGGGTGGAGGAGATGAAGCGGTTCGTGGTGGAGACCGTGGAGCGGGCGGGTCCCAACGCCAGCCCGCCGCTCACCGTGGGGGTGGGGCTCGGGGGCACCTTCGAGAAGGCGGCGATGCTGGCCAAGAAGGCGCTCGTCAGGACCTCGGGCCGGCCGCACCCCGACCCGGAGGTGGCCGCCCTCGAGCGGGAGCTGCTCGACGAGATCAACGCCACCGGCATAGGGCCCGCCGGCTACGGCGGGACGGTGACCGCGCTCGCGGTGCACATCGAGACCCATCCCACCCACATCGCCGCCTTCCCGGTGGCGGTGAACATCGACTGCCACTCCCACCGGGTGCGGGAGGCGGAGCTGTGAGCCGGGACAGGGTCCGCCTGAGGACCCCGCTCTCGCCGGAGGACATAGAGCCGCTGCGCAGCGGGGACCTCGTGCTCATCAGCGGGGTGCTCTACACCGCCCGGGACGCGGCCCACGCCCGGATGGCCGAGGCGCTCGCCGCCGGGGAGGGGCTGCCCTTCGACCCGGAGGGGCAGGTGGTCTACTTTGTGGGGCCCGCCCCCGCCCGCCCCGGACGCCCCATAGGCCCCGCGGGCCCCACCACCGCCTCCCGGATGGACCCCTACTCCCCGATGCTCATCGAGCGGGGGCTCAGGGGCATGATCGGGAAGGGCAGGAGGTCCGGCGAGGTCCGGCGGGCGATGCGCGAGCACGGCTGCGTGTACTTCGGGGCGGTGGAGGGGACGGCGGCGCTGCTCGCCCGGCGCGTCCGGGAGGCCCGCGTCGTGGCCTACGAGGATCTCGGCCCCGAGGCGGTGCGCCGGCTCGTGGTGGAGGACTTCCCGGCGGTGGTCATAAACGACCTCCACGGCG
>JADDKG010000077.1 GCA_020253895.1 Rubrobacter sp. | reverse complement strand
TGGACAAGCGCCTGCTCTACTGAGGGGGTTTGTCAAAGCGGGGCGGATGGTATATCGTCAGGGGTGATACAGGCTATGACCCCCACCGAGACATCGAGTACCAGCGCGCCCTCCTTCGCAGGGCGCGCCCGTAACATCCCCGACACCGAGGAGCGGCCCTGGAAGAGCTGATCCTGCCCATCCTCAGGATACTGGCCGCGCTCGCGCTGGTCGCCCTCAACGGGCTCTTCGTGGCCGCCGAGTTCTCCTTCGTCAAGATCCGGTCCACCCAGGTAGACCGGCTGGAGGAGGAGAAGCGCTTCGGGGCCGGGCTGGTCAGGGAGGCGACCGGGAAGCTGGACGCCTACCTGGCCGTCTGCCAGCTCGGGATCACCATCGCCTCCCTGGGGCTCGGCGCGCTGGCCGAGCCGGTGGTGGACCACGTGATCGTGCGGCCCATCCTCACCTCTGTCTTCGACCCCTCGGAGGCCCTCATCCACGCCGTCTCCTTCCCGGTGGCCTTCGGGCTGGTCTCCTTCATGCACGTGGTCTTCGGCGAGCTGGCACCAAAGAGCATCGCCATCCAGAGGGCGGAGAGGACCGCGCTCTTTGTGGCCCCGTTCATGAAGCTCGCCTACTACGTGCTCCTCCCGCTCACCGTGGTCTTCAACGGCACGGCCAACGCCTTCATCCGCCTGCTCGGCATCCCGCCGGCCCGCGAGGGCGACGAGACGCACACCGAGGACGAGATCCGGACCCTCCTCCGGCAGTCAGCCCGGCAGGGTATGGTCGAGGAGGACGAGGAGGAGATGGTCGACGCGGTCTTCGAGCTCAACGACAAGGTGGCCCGCGAGATCATGGTCCCCCGCCCGGACGTCGTGAGCATCCCTGCCAGCACAACCCTGAAGGAGCTGGTCTCGGTGGCCGCCGCGGGCAACTACACCCGCTACCCGGTCTACGAGGACGGCGCGCCGGACAGGATAATAGGCATGGTGCATGCAAAGGACGTGCTGCGGGCGGTGGAGTCCGCCGGCGGGGTCGAGGCCGACATCACCGCCCGCGACCTGCTGCGCGAGGTGCTCATAGTCCCCGAGAACCGGCCGATAGACGAGATCCTGGAGGACTTCCAGGACAAGGAGATGCAGATGGCCGTGGTCATCGACGAGTGGGGCTCCTTCGAGGGGGTGTTCACCATCGAGGATATCCTGGAGGAGATCGTCGGGGAGATCCGGGACGAGTTCGACGAGGAGGAGCCCGCCATAAGCCGGCTGCCGGACGGTTCCTACTCCATAGACGGTAGGATCCCGATAGACGTGGTGAACGAGGCGCTGGGGACCGCCTTCGAGAGCGAGGACTTCGACACCATCGGCGGGCTGGTGCTCGGCCAGCTGGGCCGGGCGCCGGAGGTGGGCGACGAGGTGGTCCTGGACGGCTACGCGCTGCGGGTGGAGGACGTGGACGGGCCGAGGATCTCCCAGCTCCTCGCCCGTCCCGTCGAGGCGGGGGGCGAGCAGGAGAAGGAGGAGGGCTAGGGAACCTCAGCGGCGGCCGCCCTGAGACCTCCCCTCCTCCTTCCGGTCCCTAAGCAGCCGGAACAGCGCCCACAGGCTCACCATCGTCCACACCCCTTCGAGCAGCAGGAAGCCCCACTGCCGCTCGAGAACGGCCACGAAGGAGAGGAGCCCCGCGCCGGCGGCGTTGATCAGGGCGTAGGAAGCGTCCTGCGGGCCGAGCCAGCGCAGCTGGTTGGCGGCGTAGGCGCCGAGGACCATCAGCGCCCCGACCACCGAGAGGGCCTGTATCACAGGAAGGACAGGTAGATCAGGACCGCCACCGCGGTCAGCACGATGCACAGCACTAAGAGCTCTCTCAACGCTTCCTCCTTCCGGTCGTCTCGGGCGTTCCGCTCTCCTGCAGCGCGTGGAGCCGGGCGTAGGAGCCCCCGAGGGCGAGCAGCTCCTCGTGGGTCCCGGACTCGGCCACCCGGCCGTCCTCTATCACGAGTATACGGTCCACGTCGCGCACCAGCCGCAGCTCGTGCGAGATCACGAAGGTGGTACGGCCCTCGCTCAGGGCGCGCCAGCTCTCCCTGATAGCAGCGGCCGACTCCGCGTCGAGCCCGGCCTGCGGCTCGTCCAGGATGAGGATGGGGCTCTCCCTCAGCATCGCCCGGGCGAGGGAGATCCGCTGGCGCTGCCCCCCGCTGAGGCTCTCGCCGCGCTCGCCGATGACGGTGTCGTACCCCAGCGGGAGCCGCCGGATAAACCCCTCTGCCCCGGCGAGCCGGGCGGCCCGCTCTACCTCCTCCCGGCTGGCCTCCGGGCGCCCGTAGGCTATGTTCTCCGCCACCGTTCCCCGGAAGAGCATCGGCTCCTGGGGGACAAAGGAGATCTGGCCGCGCACCGAGGCGAGGGTGAACCGGCGGATGTCCTGCCCGTCGATGAGCACCCGGCCCTCCTGCGGGTCGTACAGCCGGGCGATGAGGCTGGCGACGGTGCTCTTGCCGGCCCCGCTCGACCCGACCAGCGCCACCCGGCTGCCGGGCTCCACCTCGAAGCTCATCCCCCGCAGCACCTCCCCCGCCCCCCGGTCGTACGCGAAGCGCACCCCCTCGAAGGCCACCCGCCCGGCGAAGCGCGGGGCCTCCCGGGCGTCCGGCGCGTCGCGGACCGCGGGCTCGGCGCGCAGCAGCTCCACGATCCGCTCCCCGGACACCAGCGACTTCCCGATCTGGTTCGCCTGCCGGCTCAGCGACCACAGAGGCGAGAGGAAGAGCCCCAGGTAGGAGACGAAGACCGTAAGATCCCCCACGGACATCCCTCCCGAGAGCACCCGCCTCGCGCCGAAGTAGACCACGAGCGCCGTCCCCACCCCGCCCACCAGCCCCAGCACGGTGCCGAACTTGGCCTCTATAAGGGCGGAGTCAACGCTGGCCCTCAGCGACTCCTCGCTCTCCTCCCGGAAGCGCCCCATCTCCTCCTCCTCGCGGCCGAAGATCTTGACCGCCCGGATGCCGGTTATGGCCTCCTGGGCCACCGAGGCTATGGCCCCCTCCCGGGCCCGGACGACCCTCATCCTCTCGATGAGCGCCGCGCGGTAGCGGACCACGGCGGCAGATCGGAAGAG
>JADDKG010000076.1 GCA_020253895.1 Rubrobacter sp. | reverse complement strand
GTACTTGGCCGACTGCATCGCCCGCCAGGCGAACTGGGAGAGGGCCTCGTCGGTGGGCCGGGCGCCGAGCCCGGCCCCCTCTATCGCTCTGCGGGCGGCCCGGACGCAGGCGTCGAGGGCCTCGTTGATCTCGTAGGCCCGCGCGGCCTGGTAGCCGACGCGGGCACTCTCCCCGGCGGAGCCTTCCACCGAGAAGGTGAGCTCGTACTCCTCGTTGCGGCTCTCCAGGTCCCCGATCCTCCGGGCCGTGCACCTCAGCTCAGCCATGCGGATATACTAGCACCCGTCGTGGAGGGTACAGGCGGCGACCGGCGCCCGGCGGGCGAGTGACCCCCCGCTTCGAGACGGGCAGAGGAGGAAAGCGGCGGCGTCCGGGAGGGCTGCTGGCGCTCCTCAGGGCTGCTTTCAACGCCGCGCTTTTGCTGGTCGCCGCGGCGCTGGTGCTGCTGGTCGGCACCTACGTCTACGCGCTGGAGCGGTACGGCGAGGAGATCTCCCGGCGCTATCCGGAGCTCCCGGAGGACTCCTACGTCTACGGGGCGGGCGGGGAGCGGGTGGCGGTGATCCCCGCTTCGCAGCACCGGAGGACGGTCCCTTTCGAGGAGCTCGGCCCCTACCTGCCGCGGGCGGTGGTGGCCGTGGAGGACCGGCGCTTCTACGAGCACGCCGGGGTAGACCCGGAGGGGGTGCTCCGGGCCGCCTGGATCGACCTGCGGGCCTGGGAGGTGCAGGAGGGGGGCTCCACCATCACCGAGCAGCTGGTGAAGAACCTCTACATCCCGGAGGAGGAGCGGTTCGAGGTCTCCTTCTGGCGCCGCCTGCTGCAGGCCTGCCTCGCCCACGCCTACGAGCAGGGGCACACCAAGCGCGAGATCCTCACCGCCTACCTGAACGCGGTGTACTTCGGGCGTGGGGCCTACGGGGCGGAGGCGGCCGCGCGGGCCTACTTCGGCAAGAGCGCCGACGAGCTCAGCCTCTCGGAGGCCGCGGCCCTCGCCGGGTTCCTCCACGCCCCCTCCTTCTACGGCCGGGGCGACGAGGAGAGGGCGGAGGACCGCAGGGACACCGTGCTGCGCCTGATGCGCGGGCAGGGCATGATCTCGGAGGCCGAGTACAGGAGGGCCATCTCGCGCGACCTGCGGTTCTCCCCGCAGGAAACCGGGGGGGACCCCGTCTACGAGCCCTTCCTGGAGCGGGTACGGCGCGAGGTCCGGGGGCTGCTCGGGGAGGAGGCGCTCCGGCGCGGGGGGCTCAGGATCCGGACCACCCTCCGCCCGGACCTGCAGAAGATGGCCGCCGCGAGCGCCCGGAACACCCTGTACGCCCCCGGCGATCCCTCGGCCGCCGTCGTCAGCATAGAGCCCCAGAGCGGGGCCATAAGGACGCTCTGGGGCCGGGACGGGGACTTCAACCTCGCCCTCGACGCCAGGCGTCAGCCGGGCAGCGCCTTCAAGCCCGTGGTCCTCGCCGCCGCGCTCAAGGAGGGCATCTCGCCCCTCAGCACCTACCTCTCCGGCGGTCTCACCCTGGACTTCCGGGGCGAGGAGTACGTCATCAACAACTACGGCTACGCGGCCCGCGGCGAGATCTCCCTGGCCGACGCCATGGCGGTCTCGGACAACACGGTCTTCGTCCGGCTGGCGCTCGACGTGGGGCTCGAAGAGATCGTGCGCACCGCCCGCGAGCTCGGCGTGGAGTCCCCGGTCGAGCCCTACCCCTCCACCGCCATCGGCGGGCTCGGAATAGGGGTGAGCCCGCTGGAGATGGCCTCCGTCTACGCCACCTTCGCCGGTGGAGGGGTCTACCGCAAGCCCTACGCCGTGGAGAGCGTCCGGCGCGTGGCCTACGGCAGAAGCGAGGCGCTCTACGACCACCGCATCTCCGGCCGCCGGGTGCTGGGGGGCAACCAGGCCGCGGCGGTCACCGACGTCCTGCGGGGCGTGGTGGAGCACGGGACCGCCAGCCGCTACCGCGACCTCGACGCCGAGCTGGGGAGGCCCTCCGCCGGCAAGACTGGGACCTCCGACGGGTTCGCCGACGCCTGGTACGTGGGCTACACCCCGCGGCTCTCGACCGCCGTGTGGGTCGGCTACCCGGAGGGGCGGCGCTCCATGTCCGGGGTGCACGGCATCGAGGAGGCGGGAGGAGAGACGTTGCCGCTGGACATCTGGGCGGCGTACATGGGCGAGGCCACCCGGGGGAAGCCCGTCTGGGGCTTCCCCGAGCCCGACTACGGGCGGTTCAGGGTGGTGGACCGCGCGTACGGCGGCGCCGGGGAGGCGGACGCCGCCTCCCTCGCCGCGGCGCTGCAGAGCAGGATACGCGGAATGGTAGACGAAGCGTTGCGGGAAGCCTTCGGGGGGTGATGCGCACCGGTGGACCTCGAGAAGCTCTTCGGGGGATCTTTTGTGAACTGGGAGGCCGTCGGGGAGTCCTTCGCCAAGCGCACCATCGCCTCCCGGCTGCTCCTGTTCGCCGCCCGCCGCTACCTCGCGGCGGGCGGCGGCGAGCCGGACGAGGAGCGGGAGCGCCTCGTCTCCGGGCTGCCGCTGCCCGGTGAGGTGCGCCGGGCCTTCGCCGCCCCGCCGCGCCCGGAGGAGCCGCCGGCGGAGGAGTGGGGGAGGTTCATAGACGCCGCCATCGCCGCCGAGCTCGAGACCGTCTCCTACGGGGAGCGCCCGCCCATCCTCTACGAGCTGCGGATGGGGCTCTCCCGGGCCGCCGAGGAGGCCGGGGAGCGCTCGGCGCTGGGCAGGTGGTTTCTCCGGCGGCGGGACGCGCTGCCCGGCGCGGACCTCCCCGACGACCCCGGATATCTCCCCGTCTAGGACCCGTTTACCGGCCCTGCGGGCTGCAATAGAATTTGGCAATCGGTAATGTGGGACTCTCCGGAAGGGGCGGGATGGAGGCCATACCCAGCACGAGCTACAGCATGACCCTCAGGGTCGAGTTCCCCCACCGGGCGGGGGCGCTCGGCCGGATCCTCACGACCATCGGGGATGCAGGCGGGATGGTTGGGGCCATAGACATCGTCAGAATGGGGCAGGAGCGCTCCATCCGGGACATCACGGTAAACGCCCGCGACTCCGAGCACGGCCAGCAGATAGTCCGAGCGGTGGACGCGCTGCCCGAGGTGCGGGTGGTGAACGTCTCGGACCGGACCTTCCTGCTGCACCTCGGCGGCAAGATAGAGGTGCGCTCCAAGATACCCATCCGGACCCGGGACGACCTCTCCATGGCCTACACCCCGGGGGTGGCCCGGGTGTGCCGGGCCATAGCCCAGGAGCCGGAGCGGGCCTTCAACCTGACGATAAAGCGGAACGCGGTGGCAGTGGTCACCGATGGGACGGCGGTGCTGGGGCTGGGAGACGTCGGTCCCTACGCGGCGCTGCCGGTGATGGAGGGCAAGGCGATGCTCTTCAAGGAGTTCGCCGGGGTGGACGCCTTCCCCATATGCCTGGACACCAAGGATCCGGATGAGATCGTACGCACCGTCTCCTGCCTGGCGCCGGCCTTCGGCGGGATAAACCTGGAGGACATCTCGGCCCCGCGCTGCTTCGAGATAGAGGAACGCCTGAAGCAGGAGCTGGACATCCCGGTCTTCCACGACGACCAGCACGGCACGGCGGTGGTGGTCCTCGCCGCCCTTATCAACGCGCTTAAGATCGTGGGCAAGCGGATGGAGGAGATAAAGGTGGTGCTGAGCGGGGTGGGGGCCGCAGGGGTGGCCTGCGCCAGGATCCTGCTCGCCGCCGGGGTGAAGAACATAATCGGCTGCGACCGGCACGGCGTCGTCTACCGGGGGAGGGGGGACGCGGACACCTCGCAGGGATGGTTCGCCCGGCACACCAACCCGGAGAACGTCAGGGGGACGCTGGCGGACGCCATCCGGGGCGCCGACGTGTTCATCGGGGTCTCGGTGCCGGACGTGCTCACGGTGGACC
>JADDKG010000075.1 GCA_020253895.1 Rubrobacter sp. | reverse complement strand
TAGACCCCGAGCAATAGCTGCAGGATGAGCCCCAGCCAGAAGCTCGGCATGCTGTAGCCGACGAACGAGAGGAAGGTGCCCACGTTGTCCAGGGTGCTGTACTTCTTTATCGCCGAGTAGATCCCGAAGGGCACCGCGATGATCACGGTAAAGATCAGGGAGGTCCCCATGAGCAGGACGGTGGGCCACACCCGCGGCCCTATCACCTCGGCGACGGGGCTCTGGTTGTTTACGCTGTAGCCGAAGTCCCCCCGGACGAAGTCGGTGATCCAGATGATATACCGCTCGTGCAGCGGGCGGTCGAGCCCGTAGATGGCGGCGATCCGCTGGATGTCCTCCCCGCTGATCCTGGGGTTCTGCCTGAGGTCGGCGAGGGGATCGTAGCCGAGGTTGACCAGCACGAAGATGGTGACGCTGGCGAAGAACAGGACGACAACGCTGAAGAGAAACCTGCGAACGGTGTAGGCTAGCAAGCCGCGAGAACCCTCCGTGATGCCGCTTCCCGAGAGCCTTTCCTTACGATAATCCGGATATTAATCAATCGTAGCCGACACCTCCGCCGGGGGCCATACGCCGGGGGCGCAAGCCCTGCCGCGCCCCCGGCGAGAGGCTCCGCTTACCCGGTAAAGCGCCACTCCCCGACGTTCCAGAAGGCTGTGGCCAGGGTCGGGTTGACCTCCGGCCCCTCGAGGTTGTCGGCGTAGGCGTAGATCTCCGGCCGCTGGTAGAGCGGGATCAGCGGCACGTCCTCGGCCATGAGCTCCTGGGCCCGGCGGGTGAGCCGCGCCCGCTCCTGCTGGTCGACGGTCACGTCGGCCTGCTCCAGCAGCCGGGTGACCTCCTGGTTGCGGTAGCGGTAGTAGTTCTGCCCGTTGGGCGGGATCTGGTTCGCGGAGAAGAGCGTGGTGATGGAGGGGTCCGGGGTGGCGCTCCACGCCCACTCCCCAAGCTCGAAGTCTCCCTCGGGGGTGCGCTCCCCGAAGTAGGTCTCGGCGGAGGAGTTGTTTATCTTGAGGGTTATCCCCACCTGTTCCATCTGCTGCTGGATGACCTGCTGGGCGGTCTCCCGCAGCGCGTTGCCGGAGGTGGTGGAGTACTCTATCTCCGTCGCGGCCCCCTCGCCCCGCGCCTGCTCCACGAGCTGACGGGCCCGGTCGGGGTCGAAGGAGTAGCGCTCCCAGGCCGGGGTATAAAAGGGCTCCTGCTCGGGCACCAGAACGCTCTGCAGCGGCCGGGCCTCGCCCTGCAGGATCTCCTGTATCAGCTGGCGGCGGTTCACCGCGTAGGCGATGGCCCGCCGGATGTTGAGGTTGTCCACCTTCTGCACGTTGAAGGCCAGATGCTCCCAGACCGTGCCGAACTTGGTCTGTACGGTCACCCCGTCGTAGCCCTGGAGCTCCTCGATCAGCCCGATATCCGGCGGCGGGTTGATGAACTGCACCTCGCCCGAGCGGAGGGCCGCCTTCAACGAGTTGGTGTCCGGGATGAAGCGGAAGGTGATCTTTTTTATCGCCGGGGGATCACCCCAGTAGTTCTCGTTGGCGACCACCGTGAGGCTCTGCCCCTTGCGCCACTCCTCGAAGACGTAGGGGCCGCTGCCTACGATCCGGTCGTTGAAGTACTTGTTGAAGTTCTTGCCCTGCAGGATGTGCTTGGGCAGCACATCGGCGGCGAGGATGTCCCGCCAGCGGGCATCCGGCTTCCTGAAGATGATCCGGGCGGTCAGCTCGTCCGGCGTCTCGATCCGGTCGATGTTGTCCCAGATCTCGCGGGTGATGATCTGCCACCGGTCGTTCATGACGGTGTTGTAGGTGAAGACGTAGTCCTCGACCGTGAGCGGCTCCCCGTCGGACCAGGTGATCCCGTCCTTCAGCCTGAACTCTATGGTGAGCGGATCCTCGCTGACTACCTCGGGCTCCCCGTCGGCGAGCTTCGGCGCGTACGACAGATCAGGCATTATCTGCAGCACGCTCTCCATGATGGGCCGGGTCACGTTGGAGGTGGCCACGAGGTCCCCGCCCACGATGTACCCGTTCAGGATGGCGGGCTCCTGGTCCAGGCCGACGATGAGCTCGGTTCGGCCCCCGCCGCCACCTCCATGCTGGCCACCGCCCTGCTCGCCGCCGCATCCGGCTACGCCTAGCAGAGCGGCGCCGGCTAGCCCGGCGCCGCTTAGCCTCAGAAAGTCCCTGCGGGAAACCCCCGCTAGCGCTACACCTGCCCGCTCACTCTCTCCACCCATCTTCTCCTCCTTTCCCAAGCTGCCCCATATCAACCAAAGCCATGCCTATTGCATCTAAACGTGCAAGTATACACCAGCACCTGGCGCAACAGCGGCGACAAGCTGCTATCTCCCGATAACCAGCATAGGGCATGAGGCGTCGTGGTGCAACGGGGGCTCTCTATCCTAACGGGAAGCGGCGCGCTCCTTGAGGAAACGGAGGACCGCCCGGTCGGCGTAACCGGGCTTCTGCTCGCGCTCCTCGAAGTTCTCGGTGCGGATAAAGGCCGAGAGGGCCGCGTGCAGAGTCCTCCCGTCAGGGTTCTCCTCCCGCAGGTAACCGAGGCGCAGGAGGGCGCCCACAACCTCTTCTCTTACCGCCCCCTCCACGGCCACCACGTCTTCGGGCCGGGTCTCCCCGAAGTAGAGCCGGTGCAGGCTGTAGAGGCGTTCGAGCTCGGCTACCGGGTCTGGATGGTCGTCCACCCGCAGGTCCACCATCCGGTCGTTGTCCCCGCCATACCCGGCGCCCTCCCGCACCACCACCAGCGCGGCCGACTGCTTCCCCCGCCGGTCGCCGCCCGCCTCCTGCCCGGCGCGGAGGGCGGCAAGCAGCCGGGAGGAGAGTTCTCCCCGGGAATTCTCGAAGGCGCGGGCCATGGCCTCGACCGTCTTTGGGCCGGTGAGGATGTTCCCCTGGGCCGCGAAGTGCTCACCTGCGATCCCCCCGGCCCACTCGAAGCACTCGCTCCCGGTGAAGGTCGCCGAGCCGCCCCGCGCGTCCACCACGCCCACCTGGCGGTGCTCGCGCTGCGGGTCGGCGGCGGTGAGGGCCTCCACGGTCTCCCGCGCCGTCCTGCCCTCCGAGAGCAGATCCAGCCCACGCGGACCGTAGGTGTAGTTCGCCATCGCCTGGGTCGCCACCGCCCCCGCGCCCGCCCGGGCCCACGGCACGATCGCCCCCACCGCCAGGAACTTCGACTGCACCGCAACCCCCCAGGTCTCCGCCTCGGGGTCAAAGCCCGCTATCGAGAAGGTGGAGACCAGCTCCCGCGCGGCCATCAGGAGACGCAGTGGCAGGCGTAGACCCAGTGGCCGGGGGAGACCTCGCGCCACCGCGGCTCGTCGGTGGCGCAGGCCGGGGTGGCGTACGGGCAGCGGGTGCGGAAGCGGCAGCCGGAGGGCGGGTCCACGGGGCTCGGGATGTCGCCCTCCAGCACGATCTTCCTGCGCCGGTGCTCCGAGTCCGGGTCCGGGATGGGCACCGCCGAGAGCAGGGCCTGGGTGTAGGGGTGGACCGGGTTCGAGTAGATCTCCTCGCTATCCGCCAGCTCCACCAGCTGCCCCAGGTACATCACCCCGATCCGGTCGCTTATGTAGCGGACCACCGAGAGGTCGTGGGAGATAAAGAGGTAGGTGAGGTTCTTCTCCCGCTGCAGGCGGCGCATCAGGTTTATGACTTGGGCCTGGATGGAGACGTCGAGGGCGCTCACCGGCTCGTCGGCCACGATGAACTCCGGCTCCACCGCCAGGGCCCGCGCTATCCCTATTCTCTGGCGCTGGCCGCCGGAGAACTCGTGCGGGTAGCGCCCGGCGTGCTCCTCGCTGAGGCCCACCGTCTCCAGCAGCTCGCGGACCTTCTCCAGCCGCTCCTTCTTGCTAGAGGCCAGGCCGTGTATGTCTATCCCCTCGGCCACGATATCCGCCACCGTCATCCGGGGGTTCAGCGAGGCCTGCGGGTCCTGGAAGATCATCTGCATCTTGCGGTTCAGCTCCCGCGCCTCGCGGCCCCGGGTGCGGTGTACATCCCGGCCCTCGTAGAGCACCTGACCGCCGGTGGGCTCGTAGAGGCGGACCATCACCCGCCCGGCGGTGGACTTCCCGCAGCCGGACTCGCCCACCAGCCCCAGCGTCTCCCCCCGGCGGATGGTGAGGTTTATCCCGTCGACCGCCCGCAGGTAGACGTCCCGGCCCACCTTGAAGTACTTCTTGAGTTCCCGGATCTCTACCAGGGCCCCGTTCGTCTGCCCGCTCACCGGCTGCCCCCCACCTGCACGGGCGGCCGGACCTTCGGGGCCAGCTCGTGGTGCAGCCAGCAGGCCGCCCTATGCTCGTCC
>JADDKG010000074.1 GCA_020253895.1 Rubrobacter sp. | reverse complement strand
GCCCCGAGCCAGCTGTCGTAGGCGGCCGGGCCGTCCTTGAGAAGCTCCAGCCGGTTGCCGGAGCGCAGCGGGGCGCCTCCCGCCCGGCGCATGGCCCGGTCCAGAAGCTCCCTTCCCGGCTCCTCCATGCCGGGAAGGGTACCACGCGCGGGGATCTCAGGGCTCCCCGTGGCCGCCCGGGCCGGGCAGGCGGGCGGGGCCCGGCGGGCGGGAGGGGACGTACTCCACCGAGCTCTGCCGCCCGCGGGGCTGGGGGTAGAGGCGCATGAGGGCGTGGATCTCGCCGGGAACCCCGACCCGTACCGGAAGCCCGAGCTCCTTGAGGTCGCGAGGAGTGAGGGGGTGGTCGTGGGTCCAGACGCCTGAGGATAGGGTGTGGGCCACCTTCCGGGCCCGCTCAGGCTCCATTATGCGTTCCAGCAGTCCGGTCACGAAGTCCTCCACCTGCCGAAGCGCCTTCCGGCTGATGTCCGCCAGGATGAGCGTCCTGTCCTCGGGCTCCTTGGCCTGCTCCACGGCGGCCAGGATGGAGGCCGCCGGGTAGCCGCCGAGCTGGGGGTCTACCGGCCCCAGGGCGGCGTGGGGGTCGACGTGGATCTCGTCGGCGGCCAGGGCTATAAGGGTGCCGCCGCTCATGGCGTAGTGGGGCACGAAGGCCCGCACCGGCCCTTGGTGCTCGGCGAGCGCCTCGGCGATCTGGCTCGCCGCGAGCACCATCCCGCCCGGGGTGTGCAGCACGATGTCTATGGGGCCGTCGGGCGGGGTCTCGCGGATGGCGTTGAGCACCCCCTCGGAGTCGTCGATGTCTATGTGGCGGAAGATGGGGAAGCCCAGAAGCGACATCGTCTCCTGTCGGTGGATGAGGGTGATGACCGTCGAGCCCCGCTCGGAGGCCAGCCGAGAGAGGGCCCGCTGGCGGGAGACCTCCAGAAACCGCCGCTGCAGGATGGGCTGCAGGGAGGCCAGGATCAAAAACAGCCAGAATATCGCTATGGGGTCCACGCTCTTCCTCCTCCGCTCAGACCAAAGGGCGGCTCCCTACAGCAGCAGGTCGAAGATGCGGAAGGCCTGCTCCCAGTGCCTGCTCTGGGGGTTTTTCACCTCGGGGTCCAACACCCGGAAGGTCCGGGCCAGCGCCAGGCTCAGGCCGCCGACGATCTCCGGGAACCGCTCCTCGGTCTCCACCGAGTAGTCGAGGTGGAGGGGCGGGAGGGAAGCGAGCTGCTCCAGGATCGGGCGCAGCTCCAGCCCCTCCTCCAGCCCCTTGAACTCGTCTATGCTCTCCTCGAGCCCCTTGGTTATGGGGAGGTCCCACGGCTCTATGACGTCCCGGCCGTTGGCCTTGGCCGCCGCCTGCCCGACGAGCAGCAGGTCGTAGAGCTTCTGGTTGATGAAGTCGCTGTAGCGCTTGAGGTCATCCTTGTCCACGTCGAGCCCGGCGGCGGCCCGGAAGAGCCGCTCGAACCGGCTCGTGCCCATCAAGGCGGCCATCCCAGGATCACTCCCCGCGCCCGTCGCGGTCCCCGACACCGGCGGCAGCGGCCTCCTTCTGCACCTCGAAGGTGAGCCGGTCGTCCTCCACACCGACCACCACCTTGTCGCCAGGCTCGATGGAGCCTTCCAGGAGCATCTTTGAGAGCTCGTTGTCCACCTGCCGCTGGATGGTGCGCCTCAGCGGCCGGGCCCCGAACTCGGGGTCAAAGCCCTCGCTGGCGATATGCTCCACCGCCTCGTCGGTGAACTCCACCTCTATGTTCTGCGCCTTGAGGCGCCTGCGGGTCCGCTCCAGCAGCAGGCGGGCTATCTCCACGATCTGCTCCTTGGTCAGGGCGCGGAAGATGATGATCTCGTCTATCCGGTTTATGAACTCGGGCCTGAAGGTGCGGCGCACGATCTGCATCATGTCTTCCTTCAGCTCCTCGAAGGACTCCTTCCTGCGGGCGTGCGCCTGTATCCTCTCTGCCCCGAGGTTGGAGGTCATGATGATGACTGTGTTCTTGAAGTCCACCGTCCGGCCCTGGGCGTCGGTGAGCCGCCCCTCATCGAGGATCTGCAGCAGGATGTTGAAGACGTCCGGATGGGCCTTCTCTATCTCGTCCAAAAGAAGCACCGAGTAGGGCCTGCGCCTTACGGCCTCGGTGAGCTGGCCGGCCTCCTCATAGCCCACAT
This sequence comes from Rubrobacter sp., assembly GCA_020253895.1. GTDB lineage: Bacteria > Actinomycetota > Rubrobacteria > Rubrobacterales > Rubrobacteraceae > Rubrobacter_B. The sequence goes on along the minus strand of JADDKG010000074.1, from coordinate 5,718 downwards.
AGCCCGGAGGCGCGCCCACCAGCCGGCTGACGGTATGCCGCTCCTGGAACTCGCTCATGTCGATGCGCACCATCGCCGCCTCATCCCCGAAGAGCGCCTCGGCGAGGGTGCGGGCGAGCTCGGTCTTGCCGACGCCGGTAGGCCCGAGGAAGAGGAAGGAGCCGATGGGCCGGTTGGGATCCTGGAGCCCCGCCCGGGCCCGTCTTATGGCCTCGGCGACGGCCTTGACCGCCTCGTCCTGGCCGACCACCCGCTCGTGCAGCTGCTCCTCGAGCCGCAGGAGCCGGTCGCGCTCCTCCTGGGTGAGCCGGGAGACGGGGATGCCGGTAGCCCGCGAGACGACCTCGGCGATGTCCTCGGCGGTGACCTCCGGGGCTCCGCGCCCTCCGGCCCGGTAGGCCCCGAGCCGGTCCTTAAGTTCCTGGATCCTGCCCTTCAGCTCCTGGGCCCGCCGGTAGTCCTCGGCGGAGACGGCCCGATCCTTCTCCCGCTGGAGCTTCTTTATCTCCTCCTCTATCTCCCGCGCGTCCTCTGGCTTGGTCTGGGAGCGGAGCTTTACCCGGGCCGCCGCCTGGTCCATGAGGTCTATGGCCTTGTCTGGCAGGAAGCGGTCGGTGATGTAGCGGTCGGAGAGCTCGGCGGCCGCGACTATGGCCTCCTGGGAGATCTTCACGCCGTGATGAGCCTCATAGCGATCCTTGAGCCCGGTAAGGATCTCGATGGTCTCCTCGACGGAGGGCTCGCTCACAAGCACCGGCTGGAAGCGCCGTTCGAGGGCGGCGTCCTTCTCGATGTGCTTCCGGTACTCGTCCACGGTGGTGGCCCCGATGACGTGCAGCTCGCCCCGGGCGAGGGCGGGCTTGAGCATGTTGGAGGCGTCCATCGCCCCCTCGGCGGCCCCCGCGCCCACGACGGTGTGCAGCTCGTCGATGAAGATGATCAGCTCGTCGGAGTGCTCCCGGATTTCGTCTATGACCTTCTTGAGCCGCTCCTCGAACTCACCCCGGTACTTGGTCCCGGCGACCATCCCGGCGAGGTCGAGCGCCAGAACCCGCTTGCCGGCGAGGGTCTCGGGCACCTCGCCGTTTACGATGCGCTGGGCTATGCCCTCGACGATGGCGGTCTTACCGACCCCGGGGTCGCCGATGAGCACTGGGTTGTTCTTGGTCCTGCGCGAGAGGATCTCGATGGTGGTCTCTATCTCCTCGGAGCGCCCCACCACGGGATCGAGCTTGCCCTCCCGGGCCATCCGGGTGAGGTCGCGGCTGTACTCGTCGAGGGTGGGGGTGTCGCTCGGCGTCTCCCTGACGCCTCCACCCTCATCCACCCCGCGCACCACGGCCCCGCGCAGCCGGGTGTGCGAGAGCCCGAACTTGCGGAGCATCCGCCCGGCCTCGGAGTCGTCATCTCTGGCGAGAGCGAGCAGGATGTGCTCGGGACCTATGTACGAAGCCCCAAGCTCCTGCGACTCCTCGTAGGCAGCAAGCAACGCCCGCTTGGCCTCGGGAGAGAGCGAGGGGGCAACGTCCTTACGCTCGGCCTTCTCGACCTCCTCCTCGAGCTGGCTCCTTATGGCGTCGGGGTCGGCGTCGACCTGCTCCAGTATCCGCCGGACCACCTCATCCCCCAGCGCTCCGTAGAGCAGGTGCTCGCTGCCGAGGTCGAGGCTCCCCCACTCCATGGCCTGCTGCGCCGCCCGCTGCAAGAGCGCGTTGGTGCTCTCGGAGAAGAACTGGGTGACGTCTACCTGCTCGGCCCTCCGGGCCCCGGAGGGCACCGCAGCCCTCCCCCCAAAGGGCTCTCCCTCAAAGAAGCGGTTAAAAAACTCGTCGAAGAGGCTCCCGCCTCCCCCGCCGAACGGCGAGCGCCCGCCCCGGGCCTGCTCCGCATGCTCCTCGCAGTAGTATTCGACCCGGGGCTGCTCTCCGGGTATGATCCTGCGTATCGTCACCGTTGCCGGCCTGCCACAGATCCTGCAAGTCCTTCTCTGTCCCATGCGCCCTCTGCCTCCTCTGTATTACTCCCTCTGAAAGTTTACTCCTTCTGAAAGTCCGAAAAAAACCGCAAGCCGCCCGCGGGAGGGGTCAGCTCATGCCAGCAGAACCCCTCCCGCGAGAGCCGCCGGCAGCCGTTCAGCTGCCGGAACCTTCGATCTGTATCCGGCGCGGTTGGGTCTTCTGGGCCGCACCCTCCACGACCACCTCGAGCACGCCGTCCTCGAAACGGGCGTGGATCTTGCTCTCATCCACCCCCTCGGGCAGCTGGAAGCTGCGCCGGAAGGAGCCATAGAATCTCTCGCGGACGAGGTACCCCTCGCCGCTCTCCTCCTCGGTCTCCTTCCGCTCGCCGGAGATGGTGAGCACCCCGTCTTGCAGGGTGATGTCCACGTCCTCGCGCCTGACCCCGGGAAGCTCGGCCTTTATCACAAGGTCCCCATCCCGGCTGAACACATCCACCGCCGGGGACCACTCGAACCGCCGTCCCGAAACCTCCCGGGGACGCCGCGAGAGCCCCCGGAACATCTCGTCGAACATCCGGCTCATCTCGTTCTGGAAGTCGAAGAAGCCCCGCAACGGACTCAGCGACATCCTTTCCACCTCCCTGTGGCTCGCCTGCCTATCACAACTCCGCATCAACCTTACCCACCCTCAAGCTCTAGCAAACACGACTCGACCACTAATCCAAAAATATCTGGAGTTTCGGCAGCGATTTTTTGTTTCACAAAGGGCTTAGTGCACCATTTTATAATTATGCCAATTCGTCACATTAGATCACACGAACTATCCAGCAGGAGGTAACCGGATGGAGGTACGCGAGGAGGGGCAGGCCGGGCTGGTGTGCACCTGGCAGCCATGCGCGTTGTGCGGGGCACCGTTTGGGATGTTCGGAGAGGACCGGGTATACGTGGCTTACGATGAGGAGGGCGGGCCCATCGGCAGGATCTGCCCCGCCTGTTCGGGATCGGGGGAGGAGGGTTTGGCGGAACGGCTGCGGCGGCGGGCCGGACGGCTGCGGCGAGAGGCCGGGTGGCTCGAGGGGCTCGCGGAGGAGGGGGTGAGGTTCCGGGTTGAGGCGTAGGCCGCGCCGGGTATGGTAGGGATGTGGCAGGCCGTAGATCACCGGAGGTGGAACGGGGTATGGAGGACGGCGTTCTCAGGGCGCGGCGGCTGGAGGTCACCGACGACGAGGGAAGGGTGCGCATCAGGCTCTCCGCGGGCTCCGATGAGATGCCTGGGGTGCATGTGCTCAACGGCCGTGGGCGTGTTGCGGCCTCCGTCGGGATAAACCCTCAGACCGACGAGCCCTACGTGGCGCTCAAGGATACCGAGAACGAGGCCGAGATAATCCTTGCAATAAAGCCTTCCCGCGAACACATCCACTGCGGGCTCTCGCTGGTGGACCGGAGGGGTCGGGAGAGGCTGTTCATCGCGCTGGGCGACGCGGGAGAACCCATCTTCGGGGCTTTGGACGAGGAGGGTAACGTCTCGCTTCCGGAGCCCGGCGGAACCTAGCCGATCAGGAGGGAGCGAGCCCGAGCCTGCGTCCATGCTCGCGGAGCCGCTCGACGGCGGCCCGCTCCAGCTGGCGGGCCCGCTCGCGGGAGACGCCAAGCTCCCTGCCCAGATCCACGAAGCTCCGGGGCTCGCCGGTGAGCCCGTAGCGTCCGGCGAGCACCGTCCGCTCCCGCCGCGGCAGAGCGGAGAGGGCGTGAGCCAGGCGTCGGCGGGCGTCGTTGCGGGCCGCGAGCTCGGCCGGGTCCTCGGCCTCCTCGTCGGCCACGAGGTCCCCCAGCACGTCCTCCTCTTCTTCGCCCACCGGGGACTCAAGCGAGACTACCGGGCCCAAGGCACGCCGGACCTCCGCGAGCTCGGCCTCCGACCAGCCTAGCCCGGAGCGCAGGTCTCGCTCCTCGATCTCGCGCCCGAGCTCCGCCCGCAGCTCCTCCTCGGCCTCCGCGAGCTTCTGGGAGAGCCTCCACGTCCGCTCCGGAACCCGCATCGGGCGGGCGTAGGCCATCGCAGCCCGTCTTATCGCCTGCTTCACCCACCAGGTGGCGTAAGTCGAGAAGCGCATCCCGCGGGAGGGGTCGTAGTGGTCCACCGCATGCACCAGGGCGAGGGCTCCCTCCTGCAGAAGATCCTCGAACGGAACCCCCCACCGCCGGGCGTAGCGGCGGGCAAGGGCCGCGACTAGTCCAAGGTGGGACTCGATGACTCGCCTGCGGGCCTCCCGGTCCCCCGAGGCCGCCCTCTCCAGCAACGTATGTTCCAGCTTCCCGTCCATCACGCAGAAAGGATCACGACATCCAGAGAGGATGTATACCGCGGCGGAAGGAATTCAAACATAAGATAAGTCGGCTCCGGAACCCCCGAGCCCGACTTAGCCGGGCGGGGCCTGGCCTCCGCCGCACCCGGAGGTGGCGGGGCCCAGACACCCAACGGGGGTTCCGGAGCCGGGACTAATGTATACCACGACAGCAGGAACTCAAACATAAAAAAAAGAAGGCCCGCCCCGGAACCCCCGAGCCCGACTTAGCCGGGCGGGGCCTGGCCTCCGCCGCATCCGGAGGTGGCGGAGCCCGGGCTACCCGAGGGGGATCCCGGGGCCAGGGTAAGGGCCTGCGGCGAGGCTCAGCCGCGAGGCTGCTCAGTGGCCGCGCCCTCGATCGCGATCCGCTTCGGCTGGGCCTCCCGCACGACCCCGGGCAGCACAACCTCGAGCACGCCGTCCTCCAGGTGGGCCTTTATGTTGTCGGCCTCAACGCCCTCCGGGACAGCGATGCTCCGGCGGAAGGCCCCGTAGGGCACCTCGCGCACGTAGTAGCTGACCTCCTCGGGCTCGCCCTTGCGGACGCCGCTGATGGTCAGCGTCTCGCCCTCCAGGGTGATGTCGACGTCGTCGATCTTCACCCCGGGCAGGTCGACACGGATCACCAGATCCGCGCCGCGGGCGTACATCTCAAGCGCGGGCACCCATACGGCCTCCCCGGTGCCGCGCCCGGAGGAGAGGAGGCTGCGCGCGCCGAAGAGGCTGCCCGCAAGCTCGTTGAACATCCGCTCAAACTCCCGGTTGAGCTCCCAGAGCCCACGCATCGGCCTCATGAGCGTCATGGCGCATCACCTCCTTTCCTCCTGGGTTCTCCCTTTTGCCTTCCACCTCTGTTATTAGCGAGGGCGCACGGCGGGTGCAAGCCCCCCGGTTTATAATCCCCGGCGGCATCGGGAGGGTTGCCGGATCGCACGAGCGGGGAGGCTGTGCGCCGTGGGTTTCCCCGGAACAGGCACCAGGGACAAAAACGGGAGAGAGCAGAGGCTCATCAGGCCCGCCGAGGTCGTGGCCACCGGCCTGGCCGCGGCGGCGGGGGCCTTTCTGACCTCGCGTTTCGGCATCGCGGGGACCGTGCTGGGGACGGCGGTGACCGTCATGGTCATCACCGCCGCCTCCTCGGTGATCCAGGCCTACCTCGAGGGCGCGGCCGGGCGCCTGCTCGCGCTGCCTGCATCCCGGCGGCGTTCGATCCTGCTGGGCGGCTTGGCCAGCGCCACCCTCTCGCTGCTCGTGGGGCTCGCCGCGGTGACCGGGGTGGAGCTCGGGACCGGGAAGACCCTCTCCTGCTGGCTGTGGGACCGGTGCCCGGCCGTGAGGGAGGAGCCGGGGAGCGGCGCCGCCAGCACCACCAGGCCCTCCCTTCTCGGCGGGGAGCCCGGAGGGTCGGCG
>JADDKG010000073.1 GCA_020253895.1 Rubrobacter sp. | reverse complement strand
CGCCGGGCCGAGGAACATGCTGGGGGAGGAGGCGATGATCACCTCCGCCGGACCCGCGGCCCGGAGCGCCAGCCGGGCGGCCAGGGGGTGCCCCCGCCGGGTCCTGAGCACCATCCCTCCCCGGTGCGGCCGGAAGGCGGGGACGCGCAGCACCCGGCAGGGGAGGCCAGCGTCGTGCTCCTCGAGGGAGAGGCCCGCGTAGTCCTCGGGCGCGGGGTAGCTCGGCCTAACCGTCACGACGGTCACCTCGAAGCGCCCGGCGAGCACCTCGGCCATAGGCCCGATCCGGTTGGCCCCGGCGTAGGTCTCCGGGGGGAAGAACTGGGACATGATCAGGACTCTCTTCCTCATCGGGGCGCTCGCCTCCTGTGCTCGCCAAAGAGCCTCTCCAGCCTGTCCACCGTGCTCTCCACGGAGAAACCCTCCTCCACCCGCCTCCGGCCGGCTACCGCCAAACGCTCGCGGAGCCCGGGTTCCCGCAGCAGCCGCTCCATCGCCCCGGCGAGGGCCTCCTGGTCCTTCGGGGGAACGAGCAGCGCGCCGTCCACCCCGTCCAGCAGCTCCGGTATGCCGCCGGTGGCGGTTGCGACGACCGGCACCCCGCAGCCCATCGCCTCCATGAGGGAGACGGGGATGCCCTCCTGCTCCCCGCTTGCGGTGACGATGCTGGGGAGGACGAACATGCCCCACGCCCCGCCGCGCATCCGCTCCAGGAGCCTGCCGTGCGGGACGAGCCCCAGAAACGCCACCCGGTCCTCGAGGCGCAGCCGGCGCACCTCTCCGGCCAGCTCTCCGAGCAGCGGCCCGTCGCCGGCCACGTCCAGCCGCACCGTCACCCCCCGATCCTTCAGTAGCCTCAGCGCCTGGAGCAGGTAGACGTGCCCCTTGACCTCCAGCAGGTTCGCCGCCACCAGGGCCCGGCCGTCCGGTCCGGGGAGGCCCGCAGGCCTGGGGGGAAGCTCGATGCCCATGTGGATCACCTCGGCCGCCCCCGAACCGGTGAGCTCCCGGATCTCCCGCGCCCCTCGGCGGCTTATGGCCCGGGCAAAGGCGGCCCTGCGGACCTTGGGGCGGAGCAGGTTGTCCTCGGTTATGTCGAAGCGGTGGGCGGTGAAGCTCCACGGTATTCCGGAGATACCGCCCGCCACGAGCGCCACGGTGGCCGGGACCGTAGCCCAGTGGGCGTGGATGTGCCCGGCGCCCCAGCGCCGGGCGAGGTCCGCGAGCCAGAGGGCCTTGGGAAGGGCGGAGAGGTTGCGCAGGAGCACCCGGAGGCTGCGGCTTGCGAGCAGCAGGCGTACGGCCTCCGCCGCTCCGCGGGGGTGCGCCAGGACCGTCCGGGCTGCGGCCCGTACCACCCGGAGGGAGAGGAGCGGCTCGGAGACGGTCCCGGGTAGCAGCGGCTTCGCGTCGCCGTGCAGGACCTCTCCCCGGGGGTAGGCGGGGACCACGAGCACCTCGTGGCCGCGGCGTAGCAGTTCCCGCACCTCCGGTATGACGAAAGCCTCCTTTTTGCCGTAGGGGAGGGTGGAGGTCACGTAGATCAGGCGCACCGCGCACCCTCCAGCCCTGCGGCGCTGCCCTCCCCGTGGGCCCCGGAGGAGCCGAGCAGCGACCGGTAGAGGTCCTCGTAAGACCGGATCATCGTGCCGAGGCCGAAGCGCGCTGCGGCCTCGGCGGCGGCCTCCCGGCCCATCCGCTCCCGGAGCGCGCGGTCCTCCAGCAGCCTTCCCATCGCCCCGGCGAGCGCCCCCGCATCCCCGGGGGGGACGAGCAGCCCGGAGACCCCGTCTTCCACCAGCTCCGGCACCCCGCCCACCGCGGTGCACACGGCGGGAAGCCCGGCGGCCATCGCCTCCATCACCGAGAGCGGGTTTCCCTCCCAGGCGGAGGCGAGGACGAACGCGTCGGAGGCGGCGAGCATGTCCGGGACGTCGGAGCGGACCCCGAGGAGGCGGACCCGCTCCCGCAGGCCGAGCCTCTGCGCGCCGCGCAGGATGTCCTGCCGCAGCTCCCCATCCCCGGCGAGGAGCAGGAAGGCCTGGGGCGAGGCCGAAGCGCACCGGGAGAAGGCCTCGAGGAGGATGTCGTGGCGCTTTACGGGGCTCAGCCGGGCCACGCAGACGAAGAGCACATCGTCCGGGGAGAAGCCCTCCCTCCTCCGCCAGGACACGCGGCCGGCGGCCGGCCGGGAGAAGACCTCAACCGGGATGCCGTTCGGGATGAGCGGGCCTCCGCGGGTCCCGTAGACCCGCCGGAGGCCCTCGGAGATCTCGCCGGCTATCGCCACGGGCACGGCGCCACGCCGGAAGGCCAGCCGGTGGGCAAGACGCCCGGCGGCCCCGACCTCCCGCTCGGGGAGGGTGTGCACCGTGTGGACGACGGCGGGCACCCTCCGCAGCAGGAGGGAGGGCAGCACGTAATAGAGCACGTGGCGGTGGGTGTGGACCACGTGGGGCCGGAAGCGGGACACCACCCGCGCGAGCCGAGCCAGGACCCGGGGGTCGGGCCCCCGGCGCTTGCCCAGGTACCACACCGGCACGCCACCACCCGCGAGGGCGGCCTCCTGAGCGGTGCCCGAGGGGTCGAAGAGGCTCACCGCCGCGGCCTCGAAACGGCCGCGGTCGAGGCCGAGCATCAGGCGCACCGCCATCGTCTCGGCCCCGCCGGGCCCAATCCTGGGCAGGACGTGCAACACCCGGATCACGGCCCACCCTCCCGCGCCGACGGACGGCCGATCCTCAGACACAGCAGCGAGCCCAGGAGGACGTAGCCGATCTTCTCGAACTCCCAGGTCAGGGACATGCCGGTGATGGAAAAGGCGATGAGCCCGAGCGCGAGGCCCACCCCGAGGTCCTCGCTCCGGGCTAGCCGGGCGGCGAGGCCGAAGCCGAGGGCCAGCATCCCTACGAACAGGGCCAGCCCCACCAGCCCGAGCTGGCTCGCCACCGAGAGGAACATGTTGTGGGCGACGCCCGCGAACTCCCCCCTCTCGGCGGAAAAGGCGGCGATCATGGTCGAGTAGCCGATCGCCGCGTAGGCGAAGTTCCCGGCCCCGACGCCCAGCAGCGGGTGGGCGGCGACCACCTCG
>JADDKG010000072.1 GCA_020253895.1 Rubrobacter sp. | reverse complement strand
AGGCCTGGTGCGAGGAGAACGAGCTTCCCGGCCGCACGCTGATGCACGACGGACGCTGGCTTGTCTGAGGCAAAGACGGGAAAACGGTCCTCTGGGCAATGGGGAGCGAGAAGATCTAGCAAAGGAGGAGACGATTGGGTCCTAAAAGGGGCTCCAGAGAAGGGTTCACGGCAGAAGAACGGGCCGCGATGAGAGAGCGCGCCAAAGAGCAGAAGGCGGAAGCCCAAAAAGCCGACGGGGAACGCGCCGTGCTCGCGAAGATCGCCGGGATGCAGGAACCGGACCGCACCATGGCCGAGCGGATCCATGCGATCATCAAGGCCAGCGCGCCATCACTCTCGCCGAGAACCTGGTACGGGATGCCGGCCTACGCCAAGGACGGCAAGGTAGTCTGCTTCTTCCAGAGCGCGCAAAAGTTCAAGACCAGGTACGCGACGCTGGGCTTCAGCGACAAGGCCAGCCTCGACGAAGGCGCCATGTGGCCGGTGTCCTTCGCCTTGCAGGAGTTGAACGCCGAGGTCGAGGCGAGGATAGCCGAGCTCGTAAAGAGAGCGGCCTCCTGAGGGCCGCGGACGCGCAAAGCCAGCTCAGGATGGCATCAAAAAGCCCCGGCCTAGCCCGGATTATTCATGGGTGACTTGAAGTAAGGGAGCCTTCCCCGCTATGGTCGAGTTGCTCGAGGACTCGGCTATAGAGAGAGAGGAGGCTCCCTTGATGGATGATTGTGCCACATCCAGGCTTTGTTTTGAGACCCCGACGAACCTCGCACTAGAGGTTGCCTTCGACGGTGGCAGACTAACGAGTGACGGTGGGCTCACTTGGCTGGCCAAGGTCGACGAAGAGCTCGGCTTGTGCGAGAGCATGGCAAAACACGTGCCTGAGTGGCGCAAAGGCAAGGTCAGGCACTCTCTGTGGGCGCTCATCAGGCAGCGCGTCTTTCAGATAGCTTGCGGCTACGAGGACCAAAACGACGCGAACACTCTTCGCACAGATCCTTTGCTCAAGCTGGTTTGCGGATCTCTTCCCGAGACGGGGTTGGACCTTGCCAGCCAACCCACCATCTCCCGCCTTGAGAACGCGGTAGATACCCGAGCCTGTTACCGAATGGCCGAAGCACTCTTCGAACTTTACGTAGACCAGCGGGGGGAAGATGGCTCTCCAAAGAAGATCCTTTTGGACTTCGATGCAACCGACGATCCCACCCACGGAGAGCAAGAAGGCAGCTTTTACCACGGCTACTACGAGCAGCACATGTACCACCCTCTTTTGGTCTTCGACGGTGAGAGTGGACATCTCATAACCGCGATCTTGAGGGCGGGCAACACTCATGCGAGCCGCTCTGCGGTGGCGCTCCTTGAGCGCATCGTGGCTCGTTTGAGGCACGAATGGCCGGAGGTTGAGATCGAGCTTAGGGCGGACGCGGGCTTTGCGGTACCCGCTCTTTACGAATACTGCGAAAAAGAGGGCATCGACTACACTGTGGGCTTGATCTCCAATCCTCGTCTTGAGACGCTCGCCGAGGGTTTGCTCGGCGAAGCGAAAGATCGCTACGAGGCCGAAGGCGAGAAGACCCGGATGTTCGCCGAAGGCGCCTACGAAGCTGGAAGTTGGGAACGCGAACGCAGGGTTGTCTACAAGGCCGAGGCGATGGAGCAAGGGACCAACACCCGCTTTGTGGTGAGTAGCCGCTCCGATGAGCCGGAGGATCTCTACGACTGGTACATCAGACGGGGAGAGAGCGAGAACTGGATCAAGGATTTCAAGCTTCATCTGAAGGCGGACAGGCTCAGTTGCCATCGGTTCATCGCCAACCAGTTTCGGCTACTTTTGCACGCCATGGCCTACTGGCTTCTGGACGCGCTAAGGAGGAAGTTGGTGGTCGCAGGCACGGAGCGGATGCAGCTGGACACCTTGCGGATTGTGCTGATCAAGATCGGTGGCAGAGTGAGGGAGCTGCTCACCCGGGTGAAGCTGCACCTGGCCTCCAGTCACCCCGGTCAAAAGCTATGGCAAGCTCTCACTCAGATGCTTCATGAATAATTCGGGCTAGCGCCGGGGCTCTCTCATTTCCCTGCGATTTGCAGGGCCTTTTAGAGTGAGCCGCCCAGGACTCGAACCTGGAACCTAGAGATTACAGCGGCTTGCTTGAGTATTGAACCCGTGCGAAAGTGCGTGTATGAAAGCTTACTCGAAAGACCTGAGACTGAGAGTGCTGGCCGCAGTGGACCGCGGGATGCCTAGAGCGGAGGTCGCAAAGACCTTCGGCGTATCGGTTTCGACCATCAAGCGCTACTTGAGATTGCGCCGACAAACGGGCGATGTGCAGCCCAAGCCGATCCCCGGTCCTCCTGCGCGTAAACGGGCGCTCTTGGAGGAGAAACTGCCCACACAAGTGAGGCTCAACCCCGACCTCACCCTAGAAGAGCACTGCGAGCTTTTCGAGGAGGAGCACGGTATTGAGGTCTCGACCGCTACCATGAGCCGGGCGCTCAAGCGACTGGGGCTAGCGCTCAAAAAAAGACCCTAGGTTCCTCCGAACGCAACGAGCAAGAGAGGGTGGCTTTCCGCGAGCGGGTTTGCGGGGTGGATCCGGACCTCTTCGTATGGGTGGACGAGTGTGGCACGCATACGTCCATGACGCGCCTTTACGCCAGGGCGCCTAGAGGCGAGCGGGCCTACGGAAGCGTCCCCAGAAACCGGGGCAAGAACACCACCCTCATAGCCTCT
>JADDKG010000071.1 GCA_020253895.1 Rubrobacter sp. | reverse complement strand
CTGCATTGCCGCCACCATCCGGGGGGCCGAGGAAGAGGCCGCGGAGGACCTCCGGCCTCCGGCGCAGCTCGCCGAGAGCCCGGCCGGGCCCGTCCGGAAGGCTCTCGCCCCCTTCTGGGAGAGCCTGAGGGATGGTTAGCGGATGCCGGGTCCGGGTAACAAGCTACGAGCGGACTTGGAAGTGATATAAGAACGGGTGGTACGAGGTGGTGGCGTGATCCGGATGCTGGACCACACCGCGGACGTGGGCTTCGAGGTCGAGGCCCCCTCTGTCGATGGTCTCTTTGAGGAGGCCCTGCGGGGGCTGCTCCTCGTCATGTTCGACGCGCCGCCCGAGGGGGACGGAGAGGAAGAGCGGGAGGTGAGGCTCTCAGCTCCGGACCTTGAAACCCTCCTCGTCCGGTGGCTCAACGAGCTCATCTTCCTGGTCCAGGGAGAGGGCTTTGTGCCCGTCTCCGCGGAGGTCAGGGTCGAGGAGGGATACTCACTCCTCGCGCGGCTGCGTGGGGTGCCGCTGGACGTCGGGAAGTACGGGTGGCAGGGTGAGATAAAGGGCGCCACCTTCCACGGCCTGGAGGTGGTCCACAGGAACGGATCTTTACACGCAAGGGTGATACTCGATGTCTGAGAAGACCAGGACGGGCACCATAGACTTCGAGCGCCTTTCGGAGTACAAGTACAGGATTCCCCGGCAGGGGAAGATGCGGGTAGATGCGGTCTTCTACGCCTCGGAGCGGATCCTGGAGGACCTCGCCGCCGAGGACTACGCCTCGCTCCGGCAGCTCATGGGCGTGGCCACCCTGCCCGGTGTGGTCGAGCCCGCGCTGAGCATGCCGGACATCCACTGGGGTTACGGCTTCCCCATCGGGGGAGTAGCCGCCTTCGACCCCAGGGAGGGAGGGGTGGTGAGCCCCGGCGGCGTCGGCTTCGACATCAACTGCGGGGTCAGGCTGCTGGTCTCGGACATCACCCGGGAGGAGCTGGAGGGGCGCAAGGAGCGGCTCGCCGACGAGCTCTTCCGGAGCGTCCCCTCCGGGGTGGGCCGGGGACGCAAGGACTTCAGGATCGGCCGCCCCGACCTCAAGCGGCTGCTCGTGGAGGGCCCCTCCTGGCTGGTGGAGCGGGGCTACGGGGAGCCCGGGGACATCGACGGCATCGAGTCCCGCGGGCGGCTCGCCGGGGCGGACCCCGACGCCGTCTCCGAGCGGGCCTACCAGCGGGGGCAGCCCCAGCTCGGGACGCTGGGCTCCGGCAACCACTTCCTCGAGGTCCAGTACGTGGACGAGATCTACGACGAGGACGCGGCCCGGGCCTACGGTCTCCATCCCGGTCAGGTGACCGTGCTCATCCACTCCGGATCCCGGGGGCTGGGGCACCAGGTGTGCAGCGAGTACGTGGAGCGCTTCCTGCAGGTCGCCCCGAGGTACGGCATAGAGCTGGTAGACAGGCAGCTCGCCGCCGCCCCGGTGGACAGCCCGGAGGGCAGGGCCTATCTCGGCGCGATGTCCGCAGCGGCCAACTTCGCCTTTGCCAACCGCCAGCTCATAGCCCACTTCACCCGGGAGGCTTTCACCCGGTCGGGCTTCGGCGGCCGCCCCCTGCGGGTGCTCTACGACCTGGCGCACAACAACGCCAAGCTCGAAGAGCACGGGGGGAAGGAGGTGCTGGTGCACCGCAAGGGGGCTACCCGGGCCTTCGGGCCCGGCAACCCCGAGCTTCCGGAGCGCTACCGGGAGGCGGGTCAGCCGGTCCTGGTGCCGGGGGACATGGGCCGTTACTCCTTCGTTCTCGCCGGGACCGAGGGCTCCATGCGCGAAACCTTCGGCTCCAGTGCCCATGGTGCCGGGCGCAAGATGAGCCGCCGCCGGGCCAAGAAGGCCGCCCGGGGCCGCGCCCTCATCCGGGAGATGGCGAAAATGGGCATCCTGGTCCGGGCCGCGGGCCGGGCCACGGTGGACGAGGAGATGTCCGAGGCCTACAAGGACGCCGCCGAGGTGGTGGAGGTCACCGACGGGGCGGGGATCGGGAAGAAGGTCGCCCGGCTCAGGCCCCGGATCGTGGTGAAGGGCTAGGGCCGTGTTCGAGGGGCCCATCTTCAGGGACCGCGAGGAGGCGGGCAGGGTGCTCGCCTCCCGTCTGGAGCGCTACCGGGGAGAGCGGCCCATCGTCTTCGCCCTCCCCCGGGGCGGGGTTCCGGTGGGGTATGAGATCTCCCGGGCGCTCGGGGCCCCGCTGGAGGTTATAGTGGCCCGCAAACTCGGGGCCCCGGGGCAGCCTGAGTTCGGGATCGGGGCCATCGCCCCCGGGGTACTGGTTCTCAACGAGGAGGCCGTCCGGCGCCTGGGCATCCCCGAGGACTACATCGAGCGGGTGGCGGAGAAGGAGGCGCGCGAGATGGAGCGCCGCCTGCGCAGGTTCCGCGGCGACCGGCCCGAGCCGGAGGTCCGGGACCGGACCGTGATCCTGGTGGACGACGGGCTCGCCACCGGGGTGACGGCGCGGGCGGCGATCAGGGCCCTCCGGCGGCGTGAACCCCGGCGGCTGGTGCTAGCCGTGCCCGTGTGCGCCGCCCAGACGGCGGAGGTGATACGGCCGCTGGTCGACGACTTCGTCTGCCCGGCGACGCCCCCGGACCTCGGGGCCATAGGCTTCTGGTACGAGAACTTCGAGCAGGTCTCCGACGAGGAGGTGACGGGGCTGCTGGAGAAGGCCCGACGCTTCTCCAGCGGGGGAGAGGGTTGAGCGGCGAGGAGACGGTAAGGCTCGATGTGGGGGAGGGGGGGATCGAGGGTAATTTGGAGGTCCCTCCCGGGGCGGAGGGGGTGGTGCTCTTTGCCCACGGCAGCGGGAGCGGCCGCCACAGCCCGCGCAACCGCTTCGTCGCACAGAGGCTGCGGGAGGCGGGCCTCGGGACCTTTCTAATAGACCTGCTCACCGGGCAGGAGGAGGCCGAGGATCTCAGGACGGGCCTTCTCCGCTTCGATGTGGGACTCCTCGCCGGGCGGGTCGTAGAGGCGACCCGCTGGCTGCTGGAGAGCCCCCGGACGCGCGGCCTTGATATCGGGTACTTCGGGGCCAGCACCGGGGCTGCGGCGGCGCTGGTCGCCGCGGCCCGGCTCCCCGAGGCCGTAGGCGCGATCGTCTCCCGTGGCGGGCGTCCCGACCTGGCGGGCGGGTACCTGGAGCGGGTGCGGGCGCCGGTGCTCCTCATCGTCGGGGGGCGGGACCACACGGTGCTGGAGCTGAACCGGGAGGCGATGCGGAGGCTGCCGCAGGAGACGCGGCTCGAGGTGGTGCCCGGGGCCGGCCACCTCTTCGAGGAGCCGGGGGCGCTGGAGGAGGTGGCCCGGCT
>JADDKG010000070.1 GCA_020253895.1 Rubrobacter sp. | reverse complement strand
CGTGGCACTACACTTTTGGCCCAAAAGAACCGCCGCCCCATGGAAACCCCTTGATTCATGCGGGTTCTTGGGGCGGCGTGGCACCGAGCAGGGCCGTCAACTGTCAAACCCGAGTCTGCCTCAGACCTGGCCTCCGGAGCGGTGCTGGGCGGCGGGGAGGACGAGACGCTGCGGGGGAGCATCCGGGACGAGGTGCTCGCCGCCTTCGCCGGGGACGACGCCCTGTGGGGTTTCGGGGGCGAAGACCTGCTGGTCGGCGGCCCCGGGGACGACGAGCTCTACGGCGGCGCCGGGGAGGACGTGCTGCTCGGCGGGCCGGGGGCGGACTTTGTGGAGGCGGCCGACGGGGAGCCGGACCGCGTCCTTTGCGGCCCCGGCCGGGACGTGGTCAGCGCCGACCGGCTCGACCGGATCTACCCCGATTGCGAGATCGTCTACCAGGGCTAGCGCACCTTTTAAGGAACTTTTATCCCGGTTTTGAGGGCGCTTTAACCCCGCCGGGTCTGCGCGCGGCTATCTTTGCTGCAGAGCCAGGGTTTCGTGTCTCTATCGGGGAGGATGGATAGCGATGGATGCGGTAACCAGGATAGACCTGCACCTGCACTCGCGGGCTTCCGGTACGGCGACGAACTGGTGGGTAAAGGGGCTCGGCTCCGGGATCGAGGCCCGGGAGTCCTACACGCACCCGGAGGACGCCTACTGCATGGCCAGGGAGGCAGGCATGGACTTTGTAACCCTGACGGACCACGAGACCATAGAAGGGGCCCTGCATCTGCGGGACCGACACGCAGATTTTATAGTGGGGGAGGAGGTTTGCGCCTCGTTTCCGGATGACGGGAGCCAGGTGGACATCCTCGTCTACGGGCTTGACGAGGAGATGCACCAGGAGATACAGGCCCGGCGGAGAAACGTTTACCAGCTGGTTTCCTGTCTCCGGGAGGCCGGGTTGGTGTATGTGCTGGCTCACCCCATGTATGGGCTCTCCGGCTCTCTGCCACGCGCCGCCGTGGAGCGTCGGCTGGTTCTCTTCTCACTGTGGGAGTTTGTGAACGGGTCCCGTCCGGCCGCTCAGAACCGCCTTGCCAGGGAGATAGCCGAGGGTGTCGGGCCCTTGGAGTTGCGTCAGATGGCAGGCCGGTGTGGCCTTCAGGTTCCCGCGCACCGCCGGGTGCGCGGCACCGGAGGTTCGGACGACCACGGCGGGCTGTACGGCGGGGAAACGTTTACGGTGCTGCCCAGAGTTTCGTGCGCCGGTGAGCTGCTGGAGGCTCTGGCGGCGGGAGATTGCCATCCCGCCGGGGCCGATGGCTCTCCGGACAAGCTTACGCACACGGCCTTCAAGATAGCCGGGGGGGCCTTGAGGGAGGGAGAGAGCCGGCACGCCGCCCGGCTGCTGCAACGGCTCTCCCCAACGGGCCGGCTGCGCCCTGCGAAGGCCCCGAACGGGGGTTTGCTCGAGCGTCTGCCTTTGCTGAGCCGGTTACCGGAGGCGGCGATGAAAAAGGAGCTGGTCCGGCGGTACGAAAGCCGGGTTGCGGAGGCCCTGAGGGGAGCGGGCTCGGGATTTCCGGCCCTGGACCTTCTCGGGGCGCTCAGCGGCCTTCTGGAAGGGCACGGTTACATAGCCCCCTACGTCGCCCTCCACGGTTATTTCGGGCGCGAGTCCGAAAAGACGCGCCAGCTGAAGCGCAGGTTGCTCCCGGACCACCGGGAAGGGGTGAGGGTGGGGGTCTTTGTTGATGGTCTGGAGGAGGTTCACGGGGTCGCAACCATGTATCGCAACCTTGGATCCCTTGCGGGGGAGAACCTGAGGGTCGTACGGTACGGGGAAGATCTCAAGCCCGTGGGACGGTTAAGCGTCCCGTTGTACGGGGAGCTGGAGCTCGAGGTTCCCTCCCTGCTCTCGGTGCTGGAGCATGTGACGGGTGAGGGCTATGATACGCTCCACGTCGCCACCCCCGGACCACTTGGCCTGGCCGCGCTGGTGGCCGGGCTGGTGCTCAAGATACCGGTCGTCGGGGCGTATCACACCGAGCTCGGGGCCTACGCCCGCACCCTCTCGGGAGATCCGTTTGTCGCGGAGATCGTCGAATTTGCCGTCCGGGAGTTCTACGAGCGCTGCGCGGTCGTCGCCGTCCCCTCAAGGGCGACCTCGCTGGCCCTGAGAGCTCGGGGATACGGCATCCGGCGTTTCGAACTGCTAAAGAACGGGGTGGACGCCCACCTCTTCAATCCTCGGCGAAGGGACCCCGAGCTGCGGCGAGCACTGGGCGGGGGTAGGAAGCTGCTGCTGTATGCCGGGAGGCTCAGCCAGGAGAAGGGGCTGGAAGAGATGGTGGCGGAGTACCTGCGCCTCTGCCGCCGGCGCAGCGACGTCCACCTGGTTCTCGCCGGGGACGGCCCGCTGCGAGAGACCCTGCAGAGAAAGCTCGGGGACAAGGCCACCTTCACCGGCTTTGTCGGAGGGGAGGAGTTGGCGCGGATCTTCGCCTCGTGCGACGTCTTCGTCTTTCCCAGCCTGACCGACACTCTGGGGCGCGTCGTCTCCGAAGCTCAGGCCTCCGGGGTTCCAGCAGTGGTTTACGGCAGCGGTGGACCCGCGGAGTGTCTCCTTCCGGGAGAGAGCGGCTTTGTCGTGGATCCGGGAGACAAGAAGGGGTTTTTCTCGATGGTCGAGGTTCTGCTCGACGATGAGGAGCGAAGGAGTAGCATGGGGCGCGCTGCCAGGCGCTTCGCCAGTACTATGGGTTGGGAGGCCGTTGCCGAACGGTTGGTCGACCTGCACGCAGAGCTTGCCCGCGATTCCCGAGAGGAGGCCCCGGCTCTGGCATGAGACCGCATGACGGTACCCTGCGGGTTCTCATGGTTTGCCCTGCCTTTCCCGCTAGCGAGGACGAAGGCAGGGATCCCTGGCTGCTGGATCTGGCGCTCTCTCTGCGGGAGTCCGGGATGAGGCTGGAGGTGCTGACGCCTTCCCGCGAGGGGCGTGGGGGACTGCAGAGGGTGTGTGGGATACCGGTTTACCGCTACCGCTACGCTCCGTCCCGGTCGGAGATGTTGCACCAGATGGTCTCCGCGAAAAAGGCTCTCGACGGTTTGTGGAGGCTCTCGCTTCCGGGGCTCGGCATGGTCGCCGCCGGAGCTCTCGCCGCCAGGAGGCTCGCTGGCCGGACGAGGTACGACGTGATCCACTCTCACTGGCCGCTGCCCGCCGGCATCATCGCTCTGGCGGGCGCGTCAGCCTTCCCCGACAGGCCGCGCCTAATCTCCACCTTTCACGGTGCAGAGCTCGCCGCCTGCAGCGCCAGCCGGACCCTGCGCCGCCTCTTGGCTGGCATCTCTTCCGGCCTCGACGCTGCGGTGGCGAACTCCACCTACACGGCCTCCCTAGTGCGGGAGATGACCGGGGTAGCACCCTGCGTCATACCCTTCGGTCCTTCCCGGGCGTCGCTAGGGAGCGACGACCGGACTGCCAGGCAGCGGCCCGCACTCGTGCTCTCCGTAGGCCGCCTGGTGGAGCGCAAAGGTTTCCCGATCCTCGTCAGGGCGGCTGTCCGGTTGCGCGGGCGCGAGCAGGTCGTGATAGCAGGAGAAGGCGAGGCGCACGAGGAGATTGCCAGGGAGATCGCGGTCAGGGGGGTCGGCGATCGCGTGAGG
>JADDKG010000007.1 GCA_020253895.1 Rubrobacter sp. | reverse complement strand
GTACTTCTTGGCGCGCCGGCACCACGAGCAGGCCGGGGTCGTGAAGACCACTACCCTAGACATCCGTGCCTCCTAGAGGGACCGCAGGGCCGCTTCGAGACGCTCTTCCGCCTCGCTCGCGATGCCCTCCAGCGCCGGGTTGTCTACGACACCGAGCATGGCCTTCGGGTCTACCGCCGAGACCACGCTGCCGCCGCCGTCCTCGTAGACTATGACGTTGCACGGCAGGAGAAGCCCCAGCTCCGGCTCCGCCTCAAGCCCCCGGTGCGCGAGCTGCGGGTTGCACGCCCCGAGAATCTTGTACGGACGGTAGTCCAGATCCAACTTCTCCTTAAGCGTGGCCTTTACGTCTATCTCTGTCAGCACGCCGAAGCCCTGCTCCTTCAGGGCCGCCGTCGCCCTCTCCACAGCTTCCTCAAGGGATGTACCCTCAAGACGCGTCCGGAACCCGTATGCCGTCTTCGTCTCTATGCTCGCCATGCCGTCTCCTCTCTACCTCCTGGTCTCTCCAAGCTCATCGTTCACAAAGAGATTGTATTACGGCATGGTAATTTAGCAAAGGTCAAGTCCTGAAGTGATACTGTTGGTTTATTCATCAGCGACGCTGCATACTCCAGGAAGCAGCCCCGAGAGCCACCTTCCTGGAGGGCAGAGAGTTATGTCTATGCACCCCAAACCGATCGGTCCCGTCCCAGAAGATACCGCCCGTGTCGCCAGGGCTGCCTTTCCCAAAGGAACAACCTACATACAGATGCGCGATGCGCTCGGAGCCATCTACGAGGATGAGGACTTCTCAGAGCTCTTCGAGGTGCGCGGACGTCCCGCCATCGCGCCGTGGAGGTTGGCTTTGGTGACGTTGATGCAGTTCTCTGAAGGGCTTTCAGATAGACAGGCGGCGGAAGCTGTACGCGCCCGTATAGATTGGAAGTATGCACTCGGCCTCCAACTGACCGATCCCGGCTTCGACTTCTCGGTGCTCTCGGAGTTCCGTTCGCGGCTGGTTGAAGGCGGTAAGGAAGAGTTGCTTTTGGAGAAGCTCCTTGAGGTGTGCAAGGAGCGCGGCTACCTCAAAGTCCGTGGCAGGCAGCGCACCGACTCGACTCATGTGCTTGGTGCTTTGCGCGTCTTGAGTCAGCTGGAGCAGACGGCGGAGACGATGCGGGCCGCCCTCAACGCTCTGGCAGCCGCAGACCTGGACTGGCTCAGAGAGCACGCCGATCCGAAATGGTTCGAGCGCTACGCCAGGCGCATCGAGGATCAGCGGTTGCCCAAAGGTAAGGAAGCAAGGAAAGAGTACCTGCAAACTGTGGGCGCTGATGGGGCGCGGCTTCTTGCACAGCTCGATGATCCTCACACACCGCGAATTCTAAAGACGCTCGGTGAAGTCGAGATCCTGCGCCAACTCTGGGAACAGCGCTACGTTCAGAGTCCTGAAGGAGAGCTGCGGGCGCGCGACCCAAAAGAGAGGCCTGAAGCCGCCTACTGCATCGAATCTCCCTACGAGACGGAGGTTCGCTACGCTACCAAGCGAGGGATGAGTTGGATTGGCTACAAAGTGCATCTGACGGAAAGTTGCGACGAAGGGCTGCCGCATCTGATCACCAACGTCCACACCACTGCGGCCACCGCCACCGACGTAAAACAGCTTTGTGCCATCCAGGAAGGGCTTGCAAAAAGCGGGCTTCTGCCCGCCGAGCAGTTGGCGGACGCCGCCTACGTCTGTGGCAGCAACCTGGTTTCGAGCCACGCCTGCCGGATCGATCTCATCGGACCGACCTACGAAGATCGCCAGTGGCAGGCAAAAAGAGGCGAAGGCTTCGACGTAGCAAACTTCAGCATTGACTGGGAAAAGAAGGCGGTAACCTGCCCACAGGGGCGGAAGAGCATCCGCTGGTCCGAAACGAAGACGGCTCGGGGTCGAAGTATGATCCACATCGACTTCTCCCCAAATGATTGCGCTGCGTGTCCGAGCCGCCCGTCGTGCACCCGGGCCAAGAACCTTCCCCGCACCCTCACTCTACAGCCAAAAGAAGAGCACGAGGCTATCCAGTTTGCCAGAGAGCGTCAGAAGAGAGAGGATTTTGCTGCCCTCTACTCTCGGAGGGCGGGCATAGAAGGAACGATCTCACAAGGAGTAAGGGCCTTCGGGTTACGTCAAGCTCGCTACCGGGGCTTGAAGAAGACCCACCTGCAAGAACTGGCCACTGCGACGGCGGTTAACGTGGGACGGATCGCTAACTGGCTCAACGGTGTTCCTACCGCCGTAACTCGGCGCTCCCGATTGGCGGCTCTGGCTCCGGTGAGCTGATCGTGGCTCTCCGGCGAATAAACCAACAGTATCCTTTACGGACACAACCGTCCTCGAAGGGCAAGCCCATGCCGCGGTACCTCTTGGCGATGCTGACCACCAGCCTGAGGTTCTTCTCGATGAGCTTCCGGCGGGCGCGCTCGTCGCCGGCGCGGGACAGCCGGGCGAGTTCCAGCTCCGCGTCCTTGCCGAGGAGCTCTTCCCGGCCTATCCGCGCGAGGTAGACCTCGAGCAGGCCCGGGGGCCCGGACCCACTCTCCGGGTAAGCAGTCTCCGCGTAGATCGGAGCAGACACCGACTATCCCTCCTTATCTCGCGTCTCCACCGGCTCCACCTCCCCGTTCGTCCCGCCCGTGGCGTCCTCACATACAGAAGCAGATACCCTTACCCCCTAGGTGCACAATCTACCGGCTCTTCGCGGGCGGTGCAAGCACGCTTCCTCCGTACGGTGGAAACCTCACCACAAAGTCCGTGGGGCGCGTAGGCCGAACGAGGCTGGCGGGCAGAGCGGCGCGAAGGGAGTCACAGCTCCCTGCCCGGCAAGGAAGCTGGCTGAGTATCCGCCCCTCGGACTGCCGCCCCGGGGCGAGTGGTGAGCTCTCGCTGCGCTAATCGGGTTTGAGGTGCCAGCGGTAGGACGCCCGGTCGAACCCGAACCGTTCACGGGCCGGGGTCTTGGCCGCCCGCTCGTCCTCTTCGCGCACCGTCACGTAGAGCAGCCTCTCGCCCGGCCCGCCGGTGGACCGAAGCTCGAAGACGGTGAGCCCGCCGTGCTTCGCTCCCGGAAGCTCCACGGTGGGTTTCTCGGAACCGGGCTTGCGCCGGGCTTCGATAGCGCGCAGATCCGAGGAGGACTCCCCGGCCTCCTCGAAGGCGCCGGGCGCCATGGTGGTCTCGCCTCCTCCGTAGTGCCACTGCTTACACCCGGCGTCGAACTCCTCTATCCGGCCGCTTCCGACCGCCACGAGTACCCCGTCTCCGGCCTCAACCTCAGCGGTCGCGACGTCCCCCGCCCGCCCCCCGAAAAGGATCGCGTCCGTGCAAACGTCCAGGTCGCAGAACGCCCCGTAGCTGCCCTGCACGGCTTCTGTGCCGGCGATCAACCACGCGGGGG